>DATNCZ010000442.1:0-10092 GCA_035553335.1 Gemmatimonadaceae bacterium | reverse complement strand
GTCGCCCGATTCGGTCAAGCGGCCGTAGCGTTAGGACAATGATCCGGGCCGTCCCGAGGGGGGCGGCACGGATTCCGCGCGCCGGTCAGTACTTCTCGAGGTAGTGCTCGAGCTCCCAGGCGCTCACTTGCGTGATGTACTCGCGCCACTCCTGCCGCTTCGCATCCAGGAAGTGATCGGTGATGTGCGCGCCTAACGCATTGCCGATCTCCTTGTCCTTCTCGAGCTCGTCGCAGGCTTCGTTCAGGTCGTGCGGCAAGTCGTCGATGCGGAGCCGGCGCTTCTCGCGGAACGACATCTCCCAGATGTTGACGTCCACCGGCTCGCGATGGTCGGCCGACGTCTCGATCCCGTCGAGTCCCGCCGCCAGCATCACCGTCAACGCGAGATACGGATTTGCCGAGGGATCGGGCATGCGCAACTCCACGCGCGTGCCCGAGCCGCGTCGGTCGGGAATCCGGATGAGCGGCGACCGGTTGCGCATCGACCACGCGACGTTCACCGGCGCCTCGTACCCCGGCACGAGCCGCTTGTACGAATTGACTAACGGATTGGTGATCGCGCAGAACCCGCGCGCGTGGCGCAGCAGTCCGCCAATGTAGTGCAGGGCGACCGGGCTCAGCTCCCACTGCGCTTTCTTGTCCCAGAACGCGTTCTCGGCACCCTTGAACAACGATTGGTGCGTGTGCATCCCGCTGCCGTTCTGTCCGAAGATTGGCTTGGGCATGAACGACGCGACCAATCCCACCTGATGCGCCACGTACTTCACCACGAACCGGAAGGTCGCGATGTTGTCGGCCGTAGTGAGCGCGTCGGCGTAGCGGAAGTCGATCTCGTGCTGGCCGTGCGCACTTCGTGGTGCGCCGCCTCGACCTCGAATCCCATCTGCTCCAGCAAGTCCACGATCATGCGCCGCGCATCTTCGCCCAAATCCACGGGCGCGAGATCGAAGTAGCCGCCGACATCGTGCGTGTCCGTAGTCGGCCCGCCTGCAGTGGGCTGCTTGAACATGAAGAACTCGGCTTCCATGCCGGCGTTCATCGTGTAGCCCAATGCGTGCGCACGATCGATCTGCTTCTTGAGCACGGCACGCGGATCGCCCGCGAACGGCGTTCCGTCCGGCAGCGTGATGTCGCAGATGAGACGCGCGACGCGATTGTGTTCATCGCCCCACGGAAAAACGCGGAACGTGCTCAGGTCTGGAGCGAGGAGCATGTCCGACTCCTCGATGCGCACGAATCCCTCGATCGATGAGCCGTCGAACATGATGTTCGCGTCGAGCGCTTTCTCGAACTGCGACGCCGGCACCTCGACATTCTTGTTAACGCCGAGGATGTCCGTGAATTGGAGGCGCAGAAAGCGAACTTCGTGCGCACGCGTCAGCTCGAGAATGTCCTTCTTGGTCGCGCCCCGCGTATCGGGAACGATCGATCGATTCTTGGTCGCCACGTCACGTCCTCTGATCGTGTAGGGGGCGGTCGCAACTTCGGGTGCCGCCACGAGCCATGAATGTCGGCGGACTTGAGGGGCCCATGCAAGGTTCGGCCGCGCGCAGTGCCGTCGTGCCCTGGGCGCGGCTACATTCCGGTCGAACCGCTGACCCGACGTCTCGATGCCGACCACCCCTACGACCGATCAAGTAACCTGTCCGAGCTGTGCCGCTCCCGCGACCGGCCGGTTCTGCGCCAACTGCGGCGCACCGCTCGCCGGAGCGCTGTGCGGTTCGTGCCGCGCGCCGCTCACGCCGGGCGCGAAGTTCTGTCATCGCTGCGGCAGCGAAGCCGGGGCGCCGGTTGCTCCCAAGCAGTCCGCCGAGCCGGTCGAGCATGGCGGTTTCAACGCCGCGCTTCCGTGGGCTGTTGCCGGTATCGCGCTCCTGGCGTTGATCGCGCTCGTGGCCGGCCAGCACTTCGGCCATCAACCGGCGCCGGCGGCCGCGGCGGAGGAAGCGAGTGCCGCCCCGCCCGATGATGGATCCGGTCCGGCGCCCGTGCGCGGACCAGACATCTCATCTATGTCGCCGCGCGAACGCGCCGACCGTTTGTACGACCGCATCATGCGGCTCGATTCCGAGGGCAAAAAGGACAGCGCGGCGTTTTTCGCGCAGATGGGCATCTCCGCGTACATGATGCTGCCGAAGCAGGACGCCGACTCGCGCTACGACATGGGTCGCATCGCCGAGGTCGCGGGTGCGGCCCCGGTGGCGCAAGCGCAGGCCGACACGATTCTCGCGCAGGACTCCACTCATCTTCTAGGGCTCATCCTTGCGATCTCGACGGCTCGCGATCTCGGCGACTCGGCCACTGCCCAACGGATGCAGCATCGGTTAGTCGCGGCGCAAGCATCGGAGCTGGCCAAGAATCGCCCCGAGTATCAGCGACATCAAACCGAGATCGCGGCGGCCATCGATCAAGCCCGGAAGTCCGCGCGCTAACGTCAGCTCAGCCGTCATCACTTTCACCGACTCGCCCGACGCACATGCCTGTCCGCACCATTCGCGTTGCCCACAGCCCCGATTCCGATGACGCGTTCATGTTCTATGCGCTCGCCTCGGGAAAGATCGACACCGGCGATGTGCGCTACGTGCACGAGCTGCAAGACATCGAGACGCTCAACCAGCGTGCGCTCCGCGCCGAGCTCGAGGTGACGGCGGTGTCGATCCACGCGTACGCGCACATCGCCGACAAATACGCGCTGCTGCCGCACGGTGCGTCGATGGGCGATCGGTACGGACCGCGTCTCGTCGCGCGCACGCCGCTCACGCGCGAAAACGTGCGGGGTCTGCGCATCGCCATTCCCGGCCCGCTCACCAGCGCGTATCTCGCGCTCCGGTTGTACGAAAAAGACTTCGAGGCGGTGTTCACGCGGTTCGACGAAATCGAAGACGCGGTGGTGGACGGGAAAGTCGACGCGGGTCTCCTGATTCACGAGGGGCAGCTCACGTTCGGGGACCGCGGCCTCAATCTCGTGGTCGACCTGGGCGAATGGTGGTACGGCGAAACAGGCCTGCCGCTTCCGTTAGGCGGCAACGTGGTGCGCAAGGATTTGGGACCGGCGCTCACCCACCGCATCTCGCGCGACCTGCGCGCGAGCATCGCGTACGGGCTCGATCACCGCGCCGGCGCGCTCGATCACGCGATGCGCTACGCGCGCGGACTCGATCGCAGCCGCGCCGACACGTTCGTCGGCATGTACGTGAACGATTGGACGCTCGACTACGGCGAAGCGGGTCGGCGCGCGGTGCGCGAGCTGTTGGCGCGCGGCGTGCAGGCAGGATTGATCGATCGCACCGTCGCTGTGGAGTTCGTCGACGACTAAGAGTTCGCTAATGAACGATGGGGTTGCTCGTCTTTCCAACGGATCGTCTGCACCGAGCGGCCCCATCATGTTCGTTCGAGGCGTGATGGCGTGCGCCATCGGTCCCGCGCTTTCGCCCGCCTCACGCGTCCCTCCCGTCGCCGATGCCTAACTTCGCAGCGAACCTCGATGCCGCGCTCGACGATGCCGACGTTCCGGTGCTCGCCAAACGGCTCCTGGTCGTGGACGACGAGGATTCCATTCGCGCTGCGCTCAGTCGCTTTCTGAGCGCGCGCGGCTTCGACGTGGAGAACGCCTCCTCGGGCCAGGCCGCGCTGCGGTTGCTCGGGCGCGAACGCTTCACGGTGATGTTGTGCGACGTGCGCATGCCCGGGATGACGGGGATCGACGTGCTGCACAAAGCGCTGGCCGAAGATCCCGACCTCGCCGTCGTGATGCTCACCGCCGTCAACGACGCCGTCACCGCCACCGAAGCATTGGCCAGCGGCGCGCTCGATTACCTGGTGAAACCGGTCGAGCTCAATCAGCTCGAAGGCGCACTCGAGCGTGCACTGCACAAGCGCACGCTGGTGTTGGAGCAACGTCGCGTCGAGCATCTCATCCGCGACGAAGTCGCGACGCGCACCCGCGAGCTCGAGCACGAACAGGCGGCGCTGCGGACGCTCACGGTGAGCGTAGCCGAAACGCTCATCAATGCAATGGAAGCCAAGAGCATCTACCTGCGCGGACATTCACAGCGCGTGGCCGAGCTCGCAGCATCGATCGCCGACGGGATGTCGCTCGACCCGGACGCGGTCGAGGCCGTCCGCATGGCCGGGCATCTTCACGATGTCGGCAAGATCGGGATTCGAGAGGAAGTGCTGAACAAACCCGGCAAGCTGACGCCCGAGGAATTCGCGCACGTGAAGGATCACGTGCGCATCGGCATGGAGATCCTTGCTCCGCTCCAGCATTTGGGAGTCGTCCTCGACTACATCCATGATCACCATGAGCACGTCGACGGCAGCGGATATCCCCGCGGCCTGGCGGGCGGTGCGATTTCACTGGGCGGGCGCATCCTCTGCGCCGCCGACACGTTCGACGCGCTCACGTCACGGCGCGCCTACCGAGACCCCATGACGCCGCGAGACACGGTCGAGTATCTCGCCAAGAGCGTCGGGCGACTGCTGGATCCCACGGTGTACGACGAGCTGCGGCGCGTCGTGTTGCACCGCAAGACCCTCGTTTTCATAGACGACACGCCCGCCTGACGCGGGCCGTCGAAGCGAGCTCGACAATAGCTGGCATCTCCCGGTCGTTATCAACACGGGAGTACCGCTGTACGTAGTTTGTGTTGTGAATCCTTCACCAATTAGCGCCCGGCAGCGCGCGCTTGCTCGCGCCGCCGCTGTGGGCGTGTGTTTCGTCGTCGGCGCCTGCGTGCACACTCCGTCCGTGGACGGCGTGTCCGGGGCCGCGCCATCGTCGTCGCAGACGTGGTCGCCGCCGACTCACATGAAGCGCGACAGCGCTGCGGCCACGCAGGAGAACGTCGCCGTACCGTCGGACATTCAGCAGCGTCTGCAAACGCTGACGCTCACCGACATCGTCGATCTTGCGCTGCGGAACAATCCGGCCACGCGCATCTCCTGGCAGAATGCGCGCGCGGCCGCGGCCGCGTATGGATCGGAGCGCGGCAATTATCTGCCGACCATCGACGGCGACGTCACCGGCACGGCGATCAAGACGACCGCCACGCAGGGGCGCGCGGCCGTCACTCAGCAAACACTCGAGCCGACCGTTACGCTCTCGTATCTGTTATTCAATTTCGGCGGCCGATCGGGGAGCGTGGAGGCGGCCAAGCAAGCGCTGTTCGCTGCGGACTGGACGCACAACCTGACCATCCAGAACACGGTCCTGCAGGCGGAAACCGCGTACTTCAACTACATGGCGGCAAAAGCGCTGCTCACGGCGCAGGAGAGCACGCTCAAGGACGCGCAGGCAAATCTCTCGGCGGCGCAGGAGCGCCACAAAGTCGGGCTCGCGACGATCGCCGACGAGCTGCAAGCCAAGACCGCGGTCTCGCAAGCCGAGCTCGATCTCGAGACGACGCAAGGCACGCTCGCCACCACGCGCGGCACGCTCGCGCTTGCGTTAGGCCTGCCGGCCAACGTCCCGTACGATCTGCAACCGCCTACCATGCCGTCCACCGTGCCCGTCATCGCCGACAGCGTCGACACGCTCATCGCGATGGCGCTGCGCGCCCGGCCGGATCTCGCGGCTGCCGAGGCGGATTACGAGCAGACGAAGGCCAACATCAGCGTCGTCAAAGCGACGCGGTTGCCGTCGCTCAATCTCACCGGCACCGGCGGCCGCACGTATTCCAGGGTGCTCAAGACCGGCGCGAACAGTTACACCCTGTCGCTCGCGCTGAGCATCCCGATCTTCGACGGCTTCAGCCGCGAATACAACCAACTCGGAGCCGAGGCCGAGGCCGAGGCGGCCGGAGCACGACTCGATCAGACACGTCAGCAGGTGGTCTTCGACGTGTTCAGCTCGTACCAGACGCTGCAGACCTCGACCAAGCGCGTGAGCTCGTCCGACGATCTGCTGGCCAGCGCTCAGGAATCCGAGGACGTCGCGCTCGGCCGCTACAAGCAGGGCGTCGGAAGCGTCCTCGACCTGCTCACGGCACAGGCTGCGTTAGCCAGCGCGCGCGCGCAGCAGGTGCAGGCGCGGTGGACGTGGGAAACGTCGCTGGTGCAGTTGGCCCACGACGCGGGTATTCTCGATGTGCACGGCAACAGCCCGATTCACCTCACGCCCGACACTACACAATCGAAGCCCCCACAATGATCGATATCGCAGGCGTTCGTGCACCTCGTCGGTTGGTGGCGACGCGTCGGCGGAATGTGATCGCCGCCGCGGGCGTCCTGCTCGTGCTCGTTGCGTGCAGGGATCCGAAGAAGGCCAAGTCGACAACGGTGCCGGTGTCCGTGGCGCACGTCGAACAAAAAGACGTGCCCTATGAAGTCGATGCCACCGGCACCATTGAGCCCCTCCAGACGGTGGCGGTGTCCGCGCAGATCGGCGGGATCCTCACCCACATCGACTTCAAGGAAGGCGAAGACGTCAAGCAGGGTCAGGTGCTGTTTCAGATCGACCCGCGCCCGTTCGAAGCGGCGCTCGCGCAGGCGCGCGCCGGGCTCGCCAAGGACAGCGCGCAACTGACCACGGCGGTGCAAGACGAGCAGCGCTTCGCCCAACTGGTGCAGAAGGACTACGTCACGAAGCAGCAGTACGATCAGGCGAAGGCCAACGCGCTCTCTGGTCAGGCGACCGTTAGCGCGGATCAGGCGGCGATCCAAACGGCGCAGCTCAATCTCGAGTACGCCACGATCCGGGCGCCGATCTCCGGACGCGCCGGCGCCATCTTACTCAAAGAAGGCAATCTCGTGCACGCCGCTGGAACGCCGCTCGTCGTGATCAATCAGATCAAACCGATCACGGCACGTTTCGCGGTTTCGGCGGTACACCTGCCGCTCATCCGGAAATACCAGAGCGATACGTTGAGTGTTGTGGCTCAACCGACGAATGGTCTTGGCGCACCCAGCCGCGGCACGCTGTCGTTCCTCGACAACGCGGTGGACACGACGACGGGAACCATCATGATGAAAGGTCGGTTCGCGAATACGGATGGCGTGCTGTGGCCGGGCGAATTCGTGAACGTGGCGCTCGAGCTCTATCTGGAAAAGGGCGCCATCGTCGTGCCGACGACGGCGGTCGTGCAGAGCCAGAACGGAACCTCAGTGTTCACGATCGATGACAAGGGAGTCGCGGAGCAGCGCCCCGTCCAGGTCGAGCGCGTGGCCGGGGACATGTCGATCATAGGAAAAGGACTGACCCCTGGCCTAACGGTAGTGACCGACGGACAGCTCAACATTACCGACGGCACCAAGGTGCAGATCCAACACGCGACTAACGGCGATCAGCCGAGGCCCTGATGAACATCGCAGGAATCTGGATTCGACGGCCCGTCATGACGACGCTCGTCATGATGGGCATTCTGATCTTCGGCATCGTGGCCTACCAGCGGCTCGCGGTGAGCGACCTGCCCACCGTCGACTACCCGACGATCAACGTCAGCGCGTCGCTGCCCGGCGCGAGCCCCGAAACGATGGCCTCAGCCGTCGCAACGCCGCTCGAGAAGCAATTCTCGACGATCGCCGGCATCGATGTGATGACGTCGAGCAGCAGCCAGGGCTCGACCAATATCGTGCTGCAGTTCACTCTCGACCGGAACATCGACGCCGCCGCGCAAGACGTGCAGGCCGCGATCTCGAAGACGCTGCGCCAACTGCCGCAGAACATCATCCCGCCGTCGTACCAGAAGGTCGATCCGTCGGCGTCCGCCATCTTGTACCTCGCGCTCACGTCGAAGACCCTCCCGCTGTCGCAACTCGACGAATACGCGGAGACGTATCTCGCCCAACGACTGTCGACTGTGTCGGGCGTCGCGCAGGTGCAGGTGTATGGCTCGCAGAAATATGCGGTGCGCGTTCAGCTCGATCCGCAAGCGATGGCGATTCGGAAAATCGGCATCGATGAAGTGGTCGATGCCATCAACAACGCGAACGTGAACTTGCCCACGGGCGTGCTGTGGGGCGCCGACAAAGCGTACACCGTGCAGGCCGACGGACAGCTCCAGGATGCGAAAGCCTTCCGTCCGATGGTCGTTGCCTATCGGAATGGCGCACCCGTTCGCCTCCAGAACATCGGCAACGTCCTCGACGACGTCCAGGATTCACACCAGGCGAGCTGGTACAACGGCGCGCGCGCCATCGTGCTCGCCATTCAGCGGCAACCCGGCACCAACACCGTGCAGGTCGCAACGGGCGTCAAGAAAGCGCTGCAGCAAATGGAGGAGGAGTTCCCGCCCTCCGTGAAAGTCGACGTGCTGCATGACCACTCGGAGTCGATCCGCGAGTCGGTGCAAGACGTGAAGTTCACGCTGTTCCTCACGCTGTGCCTGGTCGTGCTCGTGATCTTCCTGTTCCTCAGGAACGTCTCGGCCACGGTCATTCCGAGCCTGGCGCTGCCGATGTCGTTAGTCGGCACGTTCGCGGTGATGTACCTGCTGAGTTACAGTCTCGACAATCTGTCGCTGATGGCGCTCACGCTGTGCGTGGGCTTCGTCGTGGACGACGCCATCGTGATGCTCGAGAACATCGTTCGGCACATCGAGAACGGCGAACCGGTGTTCCAGGCCGCGCTCGACGGGTCGCGCGAGATCGGATTTACGATCTTGTCGATGACGGTGTCGCTCGTGGCGGTGTTCATCCCGATCTTGTTCATGGGCGGCCTGATCGGTCGGCTGTTCCACGAGTTCGCGGTCACGATCGGTGTCGCCATTCTGGTATCTGGCTTCGTGTCGCTCACGCTCACCCCGATGTTGTGCAGCCGGTTCCTCAAGGCGCACCACAGCGAGGAACATGGCCGGTTCTTCAACGCCACCGAACGCGTGTACGAGCGGGTGCTCGCCACGTATGAGCGCACGTTGCGCAAGGCAATGGATCATCGCCGCAAGGTGCTCGTGTTCGCGGTGCTGGTGCTGTTCGCCACCGGCCTGCTCGCGGTGGTCACGCCCAAAGGCTTCCTGCCGAGCGAAGATCAGGGCTTCCTGTTCGGCACGACGGAAACGGCGGAAGGTACCTCGTTCGCTGCGATGGTCACGCACCAGGAGCAGATCTCGAAGATCATTCAGGAAGATCCTAACGTGACCGACTATATGTCGTCGGTGGGTGTCGGCGGCGCGACGAGCACGATCAACGACGGCCGCGTGCTGTTGCACCTCAAGCCGCTGGACGAACGAAACCTCAGCGCCGACGAGATTCTTCAGGAGCTCGAAGCGAAGTTCGCGTCCGTGACGGGCATGAAGGTCTATCTGCAGAATCCGCCGCCGATCAACATCGGCGGACACTCGACCAAGAGTCAGTATCAGTTCACGCTGCAGAGCGCCGACGTCCAGACGATGTATGCGGCGTCCAACAAGCTGCTGGCACGGATGAAGGACATCCCGGGCTTACAGGACGTGAACACCGACCTGCAGATCAAGAATCCGCAGGTGAACGTCGCCATCGATCGCGACCGCGCGTCGTCCCTCGGCATTACTGCGTCGCAGATCGAGAAGGCGCTGTACGACGCGTACGGCGCGGCGCAGGTGTCGACTATCTACACATCGAACAACCAGTACTGGGTCGTGATGGAGCTCGAGCCCCAGTACCAGCGCGATCTCTCGGCGCTCAATCTGCTGTACATCAAGTCGAGCACCGGCGATCTCGTGCCGCTGTCGGCGGTCGCGCACTTGTCGCCCGACATCGGACCGCTCACGGTGAATCACTCGGGTCAGCTGCCGTCGGTCACGCTCTCATTCAACCTCGCGCTCGGCGTGTCGTTAGGCGATGCGGTTGCGCACGTGCAGCAAGCAGCCAGCGAGATCCTTCCGTCGAGCGTCACGACGGCGTTCTCGGGAACGGCTCAAGCGTTCCAACAGGCGCAGGCCGGTCTCGTCGGACTGCTCATTCTGGCAGTGGTCGTGATCTACATCGTGCTCGGCATCCTGTACGAGAGCTTCGTGCACCCGCTCACGATCTTATCCGGTCTGCCGTTCGCCGGGTTCGGCGCACTGCTCTCGCTGCTCATTTTCCATACCGATCTGAGCATCTACGCGTTCGTCGGCATCATCATGCTCATCGGGTTGGTCAAGAAGAACGCGATCATGATGATCGACTTCGC
>DATNCZ010000441.1:0-4350 GCA_035553335.1 Gemmatimonadaceae bacterium | reverse complement strand
CCTACTTCTCTGCCTTTTCACCGCGACCGGAGCTCGCTCCAGCTTCGCGGCCGTTGGGCAGAACGCGTCGGCGCATGAACACACATCTGTATTTGCGACCGGCCTCTCTGCCGCCGATTCCAGTCACGAGGCTCCAGCCGCGGATCCGGCGTGGGCGGCTCCAGCCCCGGTCGTTCTCGCCCCAGTCACACGCGGGGTAGCGCCCCACGCCGTCCGACAGCACGGCACTGCGTTCGCCGAACTCGCGCTCACCGTTCCAGAGCGAGAGACCGGGCGCGGACAGTCCGCCGCTGCCCACCACGCGCGTATCCAGCCTCAACGGCGAGGGTATCGCGCGACCGGACCTCCCCAGCAACTCGACATGTCGCCTTTCACGAATTCATTGGCGCGGCCTGCCTGACCGTCGGGATCGACGGAAGGGGGCCTCGCGCCCCAATCCGTCAATCCCAACATGCCCGAAAATACATATCCGGCGGTCGAACGCCGCTCCGCTGATGCTCAACCCGTGCGGCGAAGCTGGTTCCGGCGCGAGCCAGGACTTGCAGCCGTCTTCCTCGGCCTCGGTGTGATGCTTCTTGCATTGCTGCTGCCGCAGGAACACCGTACCATGGCATTCTACCCTGCGATCGCGCTCGTCGTGATCGGCACCCTTCTGACACTGCGCCATGGCCCAGACAAGCATCAGGATTTCCGATGACCGGCTGGCTCTGATCGGCAGTGAAACGGCGGACGTCGTCCTTGCCTGATGTGATCAGCGCAGGACGGCGTTCGCCGGCCGTGCCGCGAGTCCCGTGAACGCACCGATTGCGATCGCGGCGATCCTTGCGACGGTCGGCATCCTGCTGGGCGGCTCCGTTGTTCTGACCCGCCTGACGGGACGCATCGGGATTCCGATCGCACTTGGCTTCATCGCGGTGGGACTTCTGGCCGGTTCGGAAGGACTCGGCCACATTGCGTTCGAGAACTACAGCTTCGCGTTCCGCGCTGGCGTCGTCGCACTGGTGCTCATCCTCTTCGATGGCGGGCTCAACACGCCGCCATCGTCGCTGCGTCCGGTTGCGGCGCCGGCCCTTCTGCTCGCGACAGTCGGCGTCGTTGCAACAGCTGGAGCACTCGCTGCGTTCGCGCACCTTGCCGGAGGCCTAGACTGGCCGATCGCGCTGCTCATCGGCGCAGTGGTTTCGTCGACCGATGCAGCCGCGGTGTTCGCGACGTTGCGCGGCAGCGGCACTTCGCTCAAATCGCGCGTCGGCCGATTGCTGGAAGCGGAGTCCGGACTCAACGATCCCATCGCGATCCTCCTTACGATATCGCTCACGACGTTCGTGTTGTATCGCACGATCGAGAACGGCGGGAGCGTCTGGACGCTCCCGCTCACCGCGACATTCGAGATCGTGGTTGGGGGCGTCGCAGGGTGGCTCGCAGGCAAGGCGTCGACAAAACTCATAACTCAGGTACGCCTCGAGTCCGCGGGCCTCTATCCCGTGCTGACGCTCGCCATAGCGATGACCGTTTTTGGCGTTACGACGCTGCTGCACGGGAGCGGCTTCATGGCAGTTTACGTCGCGGGTGTCGTGATCGCGGGCGCCACGCAACTGCCACACCGGCCGGCAATTCTTCGCGTGCACGATGCGTTCGCGTGGCTGGCGCAGATCGGGATGTTCCTCGTGCTCGGGCTGCTCGCATTTCCCACGCGCCTTGCGGCCGCGGCACTGCCGGGCCTCGGCCTCGCACTCGTGCTCACTTTGATCGCGCGCCCAGTCGCCGTTGCGCTGTGTCTCGCACCGTTTCGCTACTCGCTCCGCGAAACGACGTTCATCGGCATCGTGGGACTGCGCGGCGCGGTTCCTGTCGTACTTGCGACCATCCCCGTAATGGCCGGCATTCCCGGCGCGCGCCGCATCTTCGATGTGGTGTTCTTCATCGTCGTGCTCAACACGCTGATGCCAGGCACGATCGTGGCGTGGCTCGCGCGCAAGCTGGGCGTGGTCGGAGCGGCGACACCCGAGGCGGCGGCCACGATCGTGATCGAATCGAGCGAGCCGATGCAGAGCTCGCTCAGATCGTATTTCGTGGACAGGGCGTTGCCCGTATGCGGTGTTCCACTGTCCGAAGTACCGTTTCCGGACGGCGCCGCCGTCACGATGATCGTTCGCGGCACGGCGTTGCTCGTCGCCGATGGCGCGACCGAGTTGCGACCGGGTGATCACGTGTATGTGCTCGCATCGCCCGAAGCGGACCCGATGATACAACTTCTGTTCGGCCGGCCGGAAGTTCTGGAGTGAAAGACAAAAGGCGCATCCAGATTGGATGCGCCTTTTGCGTTACTCGTGTCGCTCTGTGCTACTCGAGATCACCAAGCAGCTTGGCAATCCCCGGAGGGCTCGCCACTGCACCTGCCGCGGCTCCTGCCTTGCCCGGACGGAAATCCTCGTCCTCGTCACCAGCGGCGAGAATCTCCTCCATCGTCGGCTCGGGTGGCTCCTCGACGATCGGTGCTGGCACCGACACGCCTTCGATGTCCACTTCCTGATAGCGATACACACCAGTACCGGCCGGAATCAGGTGGCCGATGATGATGTTCTCCTTCAGGCCCATGAGGTCGTCCTTGGCGCCACGGATAGCTGCATCCGTCAGCACTCGGGTCGTCTCCTGGAATGAAGCGGCGGAGATGAACGACTGCGTAGTCAACGACGCCTTGGTGATACCAAGGAGCAGAGGCTCCGACGTGGCCGGCTTCTTCCCCTTCTTCTCGGCGCGCGCGTTCGTCTCACGGAACATCGTCCGATCGACATGCTCGGCTTCCAGGTATTCCGTCTCTCCGGAATCGAGCACACGCTCCTTCTGCAACATCTGGCGAACGATCACGCCGATGTGCTTGTCGCTGATCTTCACACCCTGCAGGCGATACACTTCCTGCACTTCGTTCAGCAGATACTCCTGCACCGCGCGCGGTCCCTTGATCCGCAGAATGTCGTGCGGATTGACCGGACCTTCCGACAGACGATCACCAGCGCGCACTCGGTCTCCCTCGTGCACTCGCAGGTGCTTGCCTGCCGCGACCTCGTACACCTGCGCCTCGACAGCGTCGTCCGTGACCGAAACGCCGTTCTCGACACGCATCGGCTGCACGAAGATCTCGCGCTTGCCGCGCTTGATGTCGCCGAAGCGAACCACGCCGTCGATCTCGGAGATCGTGGCAGGGTCCTTGGGCTTGCGCGCTTCGAACAATTCCGCGACACGCGGCAGACCGCCCGTGATGTCGCGAGTCTTGTACGCTTCGCGGCTGATCTTGGCGATGATCGTACCAGGCGTGACCTGGTCGCCGTCGTTGATGATCAACTGTGCGCCAACCGGGATCACGAAGTCGCGGACGCGCTGATCCTTGCCGCCCTTGACGTTCCAGATCTCGATGTGCGGATGCAACTTCTTTTCACGATCCTCGATGACGACGCGCTGGCGTAGACCGGTGAGCTCGTCGAGCTCCTCGGACACCGACTCCTCTTCGACGAGGTCGACGAACTTCACGGCACCTTCGACGTCGGCGATGATTGGCGTGGTGTACGGATCCCAGGTAAAGATCACCTGGTCCTTCTTCACCTCGTCGCCATCCTTCACCATCATCGTGGCGCCAAGCGGCACCTGAAGGCGTGCGCCAACACCCGTCGAGCGATCGCCCGACGCGCGAATGGTGAGCTCACCTTCGTACGACGTGACGATCTTGCCGCCTTCAGTATTCGTAACCGTGACGAGGCGATCGCCGTACTCGACGACACCTGCCACCTTGCTCTTGCGTGCCGTCTGCTCGGCGATACGTGCAGCCGTTCCACCGATGTGGAACGTGCGCAGCGTGAGCTGCGTGCCCGGCTCGCCGATCGACTGCGCCGCGATGATGCCGACGGCCTCGCCCTTGTCCACCATACCCATGGTGGCGAGGTTGCGACCGTAACACATCTGGCACAGACCACGCTTTGCTTCACACGTGAGCACCGAGCGAATCTTGACCGTCTCCAGCCCGGAATCCTCGATTGCACGTGCCGTCTCTTCACTGATGAGCTGGCCCGCTTCGACGAGCAGCGTGGAGCGATTGCTCGCGTCGCGCTCCTGCGGATCGAACACGTCCTCAGCCGCGACAGTTCCGACGATGCGCTCCGACAGCGGCTCGATGACGTCCTCGCCTTCCTTGAGAGCGCCGACTTCGAGTCCATGTACGGTTCCGCAATCCTCTTCGGTGATCGTCACATCCTGCGCGACGTCCACCAGACGACGGGTCAGGTATCCAGCGTCCGCGGTCTTGAGTGCCGTATCGGCCAATCCCTTGCGTGCGCCGTGTGTCGAGATGAAGTACTC
>DATNCZ010000440.1:0-5829 GCA_035553335.1 Gemmatimonadaceae bacterium | reverse complement strand
CAAGATGGCGGAAACCGCCGGCGCTCGTGCCGGCGATCTCATCGCATTCGGCCACACGCATAAGCCGTGGCACCGGGTCATCGAGGGCATTCATTTCCTCAACACGGGGAGCGTCGGCCGGCCGAAGGACGGCGACTGGCGCGCGGGCTTTGTGCTCGTCACCGTCGGCGCGAACAACATGATCGGTGTCGAGTTCCTGCGCGTCGAGTACGACGTCGAGCAGGCGATGGACGCGATTCGCCGGAGCGAGCTGCCGGACGATTTCGCCGAGTATCTCCGCTATGGCGGCCAGGTCCCAGCCGTGGCGACCGGCCCATGACCGCTGCGTTCAAGCGCTACACGGCGGAGTTGATCGGCACATTCATTCTCGTCGCGATCGGTCCGGGCGCGGCGATGGTTGCGGCGTCGACACACGCATTCGGGCATGCAGGCGTCGCCCTCGCGTTCGGCCTCGTCGTGACGCTCTGCGTTGTGTCGTTCGGCCATCTCTCCGGAGCGCACATCAACCCGGCGGTGACAATCGGCTTCTGGTCCATCCGACGTTTCCCGGCCCGTGACGTAGTGCCGTACATCGTTGCACAGTGTCTGGGCGCGATCGCGGCGTCCGCGGTGCTCGTCTGGATACTTGGACCTGTCGGCAACTTTGGCGCGACGGTGCCGTCGATCTCGACGGCGCGTGCGTTCGCGGTCGAAGCGGGTTACACCGCGATTCTCGGCCTGGTGATCATGGGTGTCGCCACGGATGCGCGGACACCGCCCGCCGTTGCGCCGTTCGCGATTGGGACGACGATTTTCGCCGGAGCGCTCGTGACTGGGCCGCTCACGGGAGGCAGCTTCAACCCGGCGCGAACGCTCGGGCCAGCTCTCGTCGGCGGAGTGTGGACCGCGCACTGGCTCTACTGGATCGCGCCCGTTCTCGGAATGGTGCTCGCGATGCGGACCTACGAGGCGTTGCGAGGCACTGCTGCGCCGCCCGTTGCTCTCAGGGGCGTCAGCGGGACTGAGGGGCCGGTTTCGGCAGTGAATTAGCATCTCGCGAACGCACGGCGGAGGCGAGTAAGGAACACACTGTCTCACTCGCCAGATGGTGCCCGCCGTGGCGCGCCGCCGCTCTTAGACGTTCCCTCGTATTTGTTCCGCATAGCGCTGCAAGTACAACGGCCAACCCTGCTGCGCTGCGACGCCGTCACGAACGCCTTCCCATCCATGGCCATGACGCTCGAGATGACGATGCTCGAGCTCGACGCGAGTTCGCGTGGGCGTCTCCGAGAAGAAGCGAACCTCCACTTCGCTCGCCTTTGACGGATCGGTTTCGATCCGCCACTCCGGGCTTATGTCCCAGCTGAAGACCACCCGATGTGGCGGTTCGTAGGCGAGTACGCGGGCCCATCGACACTCACTACCATCGACTCCGCGATCGTAGAGATGACCCCCTACCCGCGGTTCGAATACGGTTTCCGCGATGGGGACGGCGAGCAGGTTGTGCTCGGGCGGTTTGAAGCTGCCGAACTTCTTTGCAAAGACATCGAAGGCGCGCTCGATCGGCGCTTCGACCACGATCTGCTGCCGGACCGACGTTTCTGCTGCATTCGTGCTCACGGTTCCTCCTCGGTGGTTTGCTCGACGAGCTGTTTGTATGTCGACAGTGCCCGGCTCCAGAATCGATCCAAGTCCGCGCGAAGCGCCTCGAAGCCTGTCGGATTGAGACTGTAGAGGCGGCGAGTCCCGATCGGCCTTTCCAGTACCAAGCCAGCGTCCTTGAGCACTTTCAGATGCTGCGACACCGCAGGCCGGCTGATCGGGAGCTTGCTCGCGATTTCGCCGACTGGTAGCGGTCGCTTCGCGATGCGTTCCACGATTGCCCGTCGCATGGGGTCGCCCAACGCCGCCCACGCATTCGCTTGGTAAGTCTGCACGAACGGTAAGCTAGTCCTTACCGATAGTCTGTCAAGCGGATTTCGCCACCCCCCTCACTTGATCTTCGGTTATGATCGCATATTCTATAGATCATTAGAATATGTGACGGCGACCGACTTTCCGATTCCCGACCATGACCCGCTACCGTGAATTCAAGGACGCGCTCTACTTGCAGTTCGCCCGGATAGGGAATGCACTGGCGAGCCCCAAGCGAATCGAGCTGCTGGATCTACTCGGCCAAGGCGAGAAGACGGTCGAAACCATCGCCGAACAGATCGCGACTCCGATCAAGAACACGAGCGCACACCTTCGCGTCCTTCGGCAGGCCCGTCTTGTCGAAACGCGCCGCGACGGCACCTACGTGTTCTACCGGCTCGCGGACGAGGACGTCCTTCGGCTACTCAAAGGATTTGCGGCACTCGGCCATAGCCGGCTCGCAGAGGTTCAGCAGGTCGTCCGCTTGTATCTCGACGGCCGTGACTCGCTCGAGCCAGTCACAATCAGAGAACTGCGACAGCTCATGCGTGATGGCGATGTGACCGTTGTCGATGTTCGGCCAACCGAAGAGTACGATGCCGGTCACATTCCGGGCGCTCTGTCGGTCCCGGTGGCTGAGCTCAAACGTCGCTTGCGTGAGATTCCGAAGAATCGCGAGGTGATCGCGTACTGCCGAGGACGATACTGCGTTTACTCGCTCGAGGCAGTGACGTTGCTTCGAAAGCAGGGCTATCTCGCGCGCCGCGTCGATGAAGGGTTGCCCGACTGGCGCATCGCCGGATTTCCCGTGGAGGCCGGCGTATGATCGTCCGCCAATATCTCCATACGGATCCCGTCGTCGCAGCTTCATACGTCGTGGGATGTGGTGGAAAAAGCGCGTGCATTGTGGTCGATCCAGTCGACCTTCCAGACACATACCTACGGCGTGCTGCGGATCTCGGAATGCAGATCCGGTTCGTCGTCGACACGCACGTACATGCCGATCATGTGTCGATGGGACGTGATCTCGCAACGGCGGCAGGCGTTTCCTATCTACTTCACGAGAGTGTGAGGGCGCACTACGATTTCGAGCCCGTGGCCGATGGGGCGCGAGTTGATATCGGGAACGTCTCGGTCGAGGTGCTCCATTTACCTGGCCATACGCCGGAGCATGTTGGCCTCCTCGTAACTGACCGCACCCGCGCCCCGGAGCCGTGGCTCGTTCTCACCGGGCACACGCTGATGGTCGGCGACATGGGGAGAACCGAGCTCGCGACCGCCGCGGAGGAAGGCGCACGCGCGCTGTTCGCGAGCGCGCGTCGCTTGAAGACGTTGGCGGATCACGTGACCGTGCTTCCGGGAGCGTTCTCAGGCTCCGTCTGCGGCCGAGCACTCAGTGGCACGCCGACATCGACGATCGGATTCGAGCGCCGGTTTAACAAGACATTCACGATCGACGATGAATCGTCGTTTGTCGCCGCGATGCTACGCGACATTCCGCCTGCGCCACCCCGAGCGGCGGAAACGCGCTCGATCAATCTCGGCGCACCCCCGGTGCGCGCGTGACGACATCGCGTTTCGGGTTGATCCACCGCGACGCACCGGGAGATCAAGGCGGAAGCGTTGTACTCGGGCTCCGAGCGAACTGGCAACAATTCACGTTGCTCGTAGTCGTCAACGCTTTTGTCGGCGCCATGGTGGGGCTCGAACGCTCGGTGCTGCCCATTATCGCGACCGAGGAATTCCATGTCGTGTCGGCGACCAGTGTGTTGTTATTCGTAGCGACGTTCGGATTCACGAAGGCCCTCTCGAATCTCGCATCAGGCTGGTTGGCCGACCGTCACGCGCGGCGCCGTACGTTGCTAGCCGGCTGGTTGTTCGCACTACCGGTGCCATTTCTGATTCTGTACGCGCAAAGCTGGTGGTGGATCGTTGCGGCCAACGGGCTGTTGGGGATCAACCAAGGTCTTGCGTGGTCAACGACCGTGATCATGAAGATCGACCTCGTCGGACCAATGCGACGCGGGCTTGCAATGGGGCTGAACGAGTTCGCTGGATATGCCGCCGTGGCCGGTGCGAGCGTCATCAGTGGTTTCGCGGCGGCACAGTATGGACTCCTTGGGGGAACCGCGTATCCGGGATTCATCATCGCGGTCGCTGGTCTCGTGCTGTCATGGATGGTCCGCGACACGGCGGATCACGTGCGTCTTGAATCTGGACAAGCAGCACGCGGGCTCGAGCCGCCACAGCTCCGAGCGATTCTGAAACGTTCGATGTGGGCAGATGCGGGACTGTTCAGCGTTAGCCAAGCAGGACTCGTGAACAACCTGAACGACGGCTTAGCGTGGGGCATTTTCCCGTTGCTTTTTGTCGCGTCGGGCCTCTCGCTTCGTGAGACGAGCGTCCTTGCCGCGGTCTATCCAGCAACGTGGAGCATCTTGCAGCTCGCGACCGGCCCGCTGAGTGACCACTGGGGAAGAAAAACTCCGATCGTCGTCGGCATGGTCTTGCAGGGAGCGGCGCTCGTGATGGTTGGCCTCTCGCATGGTTTCGTTACCTGGATGATCGCGCTGGTCGTGCTCGGCGTTGGAACGGCGCTCGTGTATCCAGCGTTGCTCGCGGCGGTCGGTGACATCGCACACCCTTCGTCGCGTGGCAGAGCAGTCGGCGTCTACCGTTTGTGGCGGGACCTTGGGTACGTCGTCGGCGCATTGCTAGCCGGTGTTCTGAGCGACTTGCTTGGAACTGCTACGACAATCCTCATCGTCGGCGTTCTGACTGCGGCGTCGGGTGGTGTCGTCGCGATTCGTTGGCGCGAATCGAGAATGGTTGGGTGATCCTATCTCCCAGCTTTCTCGTGCAAGCTCGAGATAGAGCGTCTTCAGCCGGCTCGGGCACGAACTGACTATCGGGCAGTAACCAGCGCTTCGATCTGGGCGACCACTCGTGATGCCGCGACGGCGCCAAAGTAACGGCTATCGTAACTGCGTGCCGAGTGCGACGAGAGCAGCCAAATCTCGTTCGCCGCCAGGATGTGCAATGCCATCGGCATCCTCGGAAGCGGTCGGCCATCCGAGTCGCGCTCGAGCGGTGCGGAGTTTGATAGAAGACTCCCGTTGACCACGACGCCGCGATCGAGAACCTGGACGGTGTCGCCCTGCATCGCGACGACAGGCTTCCCCACAGGGGCGCTGCCATCGTCGCACGCACCAGAAGGTATGTAGCCTCGAGCTCGTCCGAGGTCTGCCGCCGGCTTCGGCAGACACACGAGCACAATTGAGCCACGAGTGAACGGTCGGTTCACGACCCGATATAGCCCACGAGGAATACTGTCTGTGAGATTGATACGAATTCCTGCACCGTGCGCGATACCCGCGACCGTCAAAACGCCGACGCCGAGTCCGAGGAGCCAGCCCGGTAGGTGACGATCCGCGTTCATATTGCGACGTCCGCCGTCCTGGTGACCGGGGCATACAGCGGATTCGCCTGCGCCCGTGCCGCGAAAGGCGCGTCCGCCAAGTAGTTGACACGCTGAGTAAGCAACGGCGGCATGCCTTTGATGAAAAGCACCTGCTGGTCCCGTGGAAGGCGCCGAACCTCATCGGGGAAGAGAAGACGCCGACCAGCTTCCGCCGTCGACCATCCGGCGCCCTGTTGGCGATGAGCATTGCGCCCGCGGCTCACGCCCGTCGACCGGTTCTCGGTCGCAACATGAATGGTTGCCTCGCCTGTCATTTTCGAGACGTACTCGGCCGTGTCCCAATCACTCGTCCCGAACGCCTGAAGCAGCTCGACGTTTGCAAGGAACGTCTGCCACGTGTCGCCGTACGTGCTCCGGAGTTGTGACAGATCTTGAAGGACGAGCCAGAATCGCACGCCATATCCGCCCGCGAGGCCGATGTCGCGCTGAACTGGGTGCATGCGCCGCAGATGTGC
>DATNCZ010000439.1:0-3100 GCA_035553335.1 Gemmatimonadaceae bacterium | reverse complement strand
CTACGGGCGCATACAAACCGCATTCACTACCGTGGCGTCTTCCGACCGCCTCTACTCATCCTGCAATGGGCGGTACAAGACTCGAACTTGTGACCTCCACGATGTCAACGTGGCGCTCTAACCAACTGAGCTAACCGCCCGCGATGCGCAGCCCTGGCGCCCATCCCTTCGATCGGGGGCAGGCAGGGGGCCTGCCCCTACAGCTGCCGACCATCCCGTGCGGGCAGGCCCCCGTGCCTGCCCTTTGTTAAGCGGGAGACGGGACTTGAACCCGCGACCCCAACCTTGGCAAGGTTGTGCTCTACCAACTGAGCTACTCCCGCAAATCGCTCGAATTCCGAGCGTCCTTCAATCCAAACATCTGTTCTGCCCAGTGGAGCGAAGGGGGATCGAACCCCTGACCTCTTGAATGCCATTCAAGCGCTCTACCAACTGAGCTACCGCCCCAAAACCGGGTAAACATTCGGACCTGAATCTCGGTCGGAACCCCTGCCCGGTAGGAACCGCGAAGGATATCCGGGGGTATGTCGAAAGTCAAGAAATGTCATCGACTTCTGGGTCTAGACACAGGCCCTTCGGCCGGTATCTTGCACCGCGACCCCACTGTCTGAGTGGGTTATACAATCCACACGACTTCAGCGCCGCGAGAGCGGCGTCTGATACATATAGAGTAAAGAGGCTAACATGGCCGAAGTCAAACCACGCCGCCGCCGAGGAACTGGAACCTCGCCGGCCGGCATCGCTCCGAGCGAGCCAGAGCGCGACATTCTCGATCAGTACCTGTACGAAGTCAGTACCTATCCGCTTCTCAAGGGCACCGAAGAGATAGACATCGCGCGCAAGATTCGCGCGGGTGATCCTGACGCGTTGCAGGAGTTGGTGAAGCGCAATCTGCGCTTCGTCATCTCTGTCGCAAAGAAATACCAGAACCGCGGCCTTCCGCTCATCGATCTGATCGGTGAGGGCAACGTCGGTTTGCTCACGGCCGCGCGCAAGTTCGATCCGGATCAGGGAGTGAAGTTCATCTCCTACGCAGTCTGGTGGATTCGTCAGGCAATCCTGTCGTCGCTCGCACGCCAGGGTCGCACCGTTCGCGTTCCGCTCAATCGCACCGCGGATCTCTCGCGCATCATCAAGGCGTCCGAGATTCTGCGTCAGAAGTTGCGTCGCGAGCCAACGCCGAACGAGCTGGCGCAGATCACCGGTCTGTCGGTCGATGTCGTTCAGTCGCTCGCCGCGCTCAATACAGGCGACGTGCGTCTCGATGCACCGATGGATCCGGAAGGCGATCGCTCACTCATCGAGCGCTTCGTCGCTGACGAAATGCCGGACACAGAGGAAGAGGCGATGAACCGCTTCCTCAATGACGAGATCGAAACCGCGCTGCGCACGCTTCCACCGCGCGACGCGAAAGTTCTCAAGCTGTACTTCGGTCTCGAAGGCGGGCGGGAGCACACGCTCGAAGAGATCGGCTCGATGCTTGGCGTCACGCGCGAGCGCGTTCGCCAGTTGCGCGATCGTGCGCTCAAGCGGCTGCGCGAAGGTGACGTGGGTCGCGCACTGAGCAGCTTCGCGGCGTAAGGCAGGAAACACCGCCGTGGTCTGACCACGGCGGGGGCGATGTTTGGAGGGCCGGGGCAGCTGCAGGTGACGCTGCCCCGGCCCTTCTGTCGTTTCGGCGCATCGTTTCGGCGCGCCGCAGCGAGCGTCCGTCCGTAGCGTACGGAGCCACGGCATGTGGTTGGCGGAACAGTCAAATCGCCGCTGGCCAATCAGCGGGCCGGACCCGATATTGGACGCGAGCGGATGGTCGCTGTCGGCACACGCACTGATCGACGTGAGGTTCCCACCTTGATCTTCATGGCGGATAAAGGATGACGACGCTGGTGACCGGGGCCGCTGGATTCATCGGCTTCCACGTCGCGAAGCGACTGCTCGAAGCTGGGGATGCAGTGGTCGGCATCGACAACCTCAACGACTACTACGACCCGTCGCTCAAGCTCGCACGCCTGGCGGAGCTGGCGCCGAGCTCGTCGTTCCGGTTCGTCCGGGGCGACATCTGCGATGCACCGCTGCTCGCGAAAATAATGGCAGAGCACCGTCCGGACGTCGTCATCAACCTCGCCGCGCAGGCGGGCGTGCGTTATTCACTCGAGAATCCCGGCGCGTATGCCGACAGCAACCTGGTCGGATTCCTGAATATTCTCGAAGCGTGCAGACATGCCCGAGTCTCGCACCTCGTGCACGCTTCTTCGAGCTCGGTCTACGGTGCCAATACCGCGACTCCGTTTTCCGTGGAGCAGCGCGTCGATCATCCTGTAAGCCTGTACGCGGCGACAAAAAAAGCATCGGAGCTCATGGCGCACAGCTACGCGCACCTGTTCCGTCTACCGATAACCGCACTTCGCTTCTTCACCGTGTATGGCCCATTCGGCCGGCCCGACATGGCGTACTTCAAGTTCACTCGCGCGATCGTCGAAGGACGTCCGATCGAGCTGTACAACAATGGTGACATGCTGCGCGACTTCACCTACATCGACGACGTTGTCGAGGGAGTGGTGCGCGTCGCCGCCAGGCCTGCAACGCCGGACCCCCACTGGTCGGGTGATTCGCCCAGTCCAGCAACGAGCTCGGCGCCATATCGCGTTTACAACATCGGCCACAGCGATCCTGTGCCGCTGCTCGAATTCGTCGAAGTGCTCGAGCGCCAGCTTGGAATCCGCGCCAAACGCAAGTATTTGCCGATGCAGCCGGGCGACGTACTGGCAACGTACGCAGACGTTTCCGATCTCGAGCGCGATGTCGGGTACCGGCCGGAAACATCCATCGCGGTGGGTTTGGAACGGTTTGTCGACTGGTACCGGGACTATTACGGCGTGGGTCAGGCGGCCGTATTGGTCTGAGGTCCGGCGCTACAACTGTGGCATCTCAGCATCACCCGATCGATCGAGACGCGGCAGGGCCGAATCGGCCCGGAACGTATCTACCGATGCTCCAATAACTTAGCGCAAATTTTGCGAGCAGGTCCGTCGTGCATGGTTCTTGATCCTGGCGATGGGCTCCAGCTCCGTCGAGTTGGGAATTGGGCGGGATCGCTTCG
>DATNCZ010000438.1:0-12593 GCA_035553335.1 Gemmatimonadaceae bacterium | reverse complement strand
CCTTTTGTGCTTCCGGTCCACGCGCTCGCCTGGCCTGGCATCGGCTGGCTGTATGGAGTGAGGATGCGGCCCTCGTACGACACGTTCTCCCAACCGCGCCCGAAGCGGCCCCACGGCTCGACTTCGACCCCCGTCAGCCCCCACGACTTCAGTGTCGTCGCAGTCCACTCGTTCGCCGCCTTCATCCCCGGTGAACCGGTGAGCCGCGGTCCTATGACGTCCGTTAGATGATGCGCGAGCGCCGGAATCCGGGAGTGCTCGAGTCCCTCCTGCCGTATGCGCGCGACTACACCGAGATCCACCTTCTCCTGTGCGATCTGCCCGCTCGCCTGACTCACCGGAATGGTTAGAACCAATGTGGCGGCAACCATCGCCGCCGCTGGAATCGCGAACAGCGCGCGGACGCGCAACATGACACGAGCTCTTGAATGCCCTGACATCAATGAATTCCTTTGAATCGAGTGACTGACTGAGACGTGAACTTCACGCCGTATATTTGATTGGCCATGCGATCGCACCATAACCTATGACTGGTCTCGACAACATGACGAGCGATGGCGCCGCGCCGACAGAAAACTACGCGTACGAGGACCTGGCGGCTCTGCTCGACCCGTCGCGACTTCTTCGCGATGAGCCCATCGCGCCATACACGACGTTTCGCATCGGCGGCCCCGCGGACCTTTTCTATTCCGCCGATTCAGCCGATGATCTGGCCAACGCAATCACCGCCGCTCGGCGCACAGGTGTTGCCTTCTTCGTGCTCGGTTTGGGCGCGAACATTCTCGTTGGAGACCGGGGGTTTCGCGGGCTGGTCATCCGAAACCGCGCCCGCAGCTTCGAGTTTCACGACGACGGACACCTCCACGCGGAAAGTGGCGTTGTCATGGCCGATCTCATTCCACAGGCAGTCGAGCGGGGATGGTCCGGCCTCGAACACTACGTTGGAATTCCCAGTACCGTTGGTGGCGCAGTATGGCAGAATCTGCACTTTCTCAGTCCAGCTCCCGAGCGCAACCGAACGATGTTCATCGCCGAAGTGGTGGACTCGTGCGACATTCTGAGTGCGGAAGGCGATCGGCGTACCGTAGGCACGGAATATTTGCAGTTCGGCTACGACGACTCGGTGTTCCACCATCGTGCGGATTACGCCCTCGCCGTCACGTTCCAGCTCGATAAAGCTGACCCGGCCGTGATGCACCGAATCATCCAGGAAAATCTCAGCTGGCGCGGTGCCAGACATCCCTGGCTGCAGTTCCATCCATCGGCAGGCTCCATCTTCCGGAAGATCGAAGGCGTCGGAGCGGGACGTCTGATCGACCAGCTAGGCATGAAGGGACATCGCATCGGTGGCGCTCAGATATCGCACATTCACGCCAATATCATGGTGAACCTGGGCGGTGCAACTGCGCGCGACGTACGCGAGCTGATCGCGCTCGCTCAGCAACGCGTGAAGGATGAACTGGGCCACGAGCTCACACCAGAGATCGCATTCGTGGGTGAATTCTGATGGCGGCAGAAAGGGATGGGACAAACGACATCGTCGTCATTCGTACGTTCCCTGACGCTATTTCTGCGCACATCGCTCAGGCCGCACTCGATGCGAACGACATTCGCTCCATCATCGTCGGCGACGACGCAGGGGGTGCGTATCCAGCGCTGACATTCTCGAATGGAGTACGACTTGCCGTGCAACATTCGGATGCAGTGAAGGCGCTTCGGCTACTCGACCAGGAGGACTCATGATCCGCAAACTCAAGTCAGGCGAGTACCGCCTGTACTCGAAAAAGACCGATCCCAAGACCGGGAAGCGACGTAATCTTGGTACCTTCAGTACACGTGCAGCCGCTGAGAAACATGAGCGCGACGTACAGTATTTCAAGCGACACTAACAATTTGAACGATCGTCCGATCGACGAGGTCTAAGAATGACCGCCAAGGCAACATTTGGTGCCGGATGCTTCTGGGGAACGCAGGCCATCTTCGAGAAGATTCCCGGCGTCACTGCCACGGCCGCAGGATATGAAGGCGGGACGAAGCCCAATCCCACATACGAAGAAGTGTGCAGCCATGCCACCGGACACGCCGAAGTTGTCCAGGTCGAGTTCGATCCAGCGCTGGTGAGCTACAACACGCTGCTCGACGTCTTCTGGAACAACCACAACCCGACCACCCTCAACCGCCAGGGCCCGGACATGGGAACGCAATACCGGTCGGCGATCTTCTACCACGACGACGAGCAGAAGGAGCTGGCCGAGCAGTCCAGGGAGGGCCTTTGCGAGACCGGCCGGTTCACGCAGCCAATCGTCACGCAGATCGTCCCCGCGTCCACCTTCTGGGTAGCGGAAGACTACCATCAGAGCTATCTGGAGAAGCACGGCTTGGCGACCTGCCACGTCTGAGAGAACTCCCCTCATATGTCCCGAGAGCGCTCCTGAGTAACCTTCTCTGATGCATGAGTCCGGGAACGGAGAGGATGCCGTTACACTCGTCCATCCATCAGGCGCTTCCGCGCGCATAACCCATCACGGCGCGCATGTCGTGAGCTGGGTCGATCCGAGCGGCAAGGAACGGCTGTATCTAAGTCCCAAGGCGCAATTCGGACCCGGTCAGGCAATTCGCGGTGGCATTCCCGTGATATTCCCACAGTTCGCGACCGGTCCGCTCCCAAAACATGGATTTCTCCGAACCCGTCGCTGGTCGCTGATCGCGCACGTGGGTTCCAGCGCCACCTTTCGGATAACCGACGACGACCAGACCAGAGCACTCTGGCCCTATCCGTTCATAGCCGAATTGACGGTAGATCTGGCGGAAATGCTCACGGTCTCGCTCCGAATCACCAACTCCGGCGACTCGCCATTCTCATTCACAGCGGCTCTCCATAACTATTTCGCGGTTGGCAACGTCCAACAGTCTGCGGTGGAGGGACTGACGGGCCTTGTCTACGTGGACAAGGTCCTGTCGGGTGGCCGTTACGTCGAGGAAGCGAGCGAGCTTCACGTGAACGGTGAAACTGACCGCATCTATATCGCCGGCCCTCGACAGGTGACGATAGCTGCAGCCATCGGTTCCAGTTCCACGGTCGTAGGGGCGGATGGGTTTGGTGATTGGGTAGTCTGGAATCCATGGCGGGAGGGATCGGCGCCGTTGGCTGACATGGGCTCTGAGGACTACCTTGAGATGTTGTGCGTGGAAGCGGCACGGATCTCCGATCCGGTGGTATTAGATGCCAGAGCCGCATGGTGCGGGACTGAGGTCATCGGCGCTACCTGAACTAGCCAACTGGCTGGGATTCATACATGGTCATGCATCCAACAAGAACGGACGCCACGGTGCTTGTCATCGACGACGAACCGGAAATTCGTCACGTCGTACACTCCGCCCTCCGCTCAACCGTCGCGCGGGTACTCGACGCGGCAGACGGACGCAGTGCACTCGCTACGGTCAAGGCACAAACGCCGGATCTGATAGTTCTGGACCTCGGGCTGCCAGATCAATCCGGACTGGATCTCTGTAGAGCGATTCGAGCTCACTCGCTTGCGCCCATCGTCGTGCTCACGGCACGACACATCGAGTCGGACAAGGTCGCACTCCTCAACGCCGGTGCCGATGACTATGTAACCAAGCCGTTCAGCACTTCCGAATTTGCCGCCCGCGTCGCCGCGCAGATCCGACGCGCACGAACCGCGCGCCCGGGGACCTCCGGCGCGGTCGAAGCAGACGGCATGTCGGTCAACTTCACCTCGCGTCACGCACACCGGGACGGCAAGCCGGTGCGACTCACTCCAATCGAATGGGCGATCCTGCGCGCACTTACCGCGGACCCGGGACGCGTGTACACACATCAGCAGTTGTTCGATGCCGTCTGGGCCAGGGAGTTTGGCGACGCGCGACAGTACCTGCGGGTGCACATAACCAACCTCCGCCGCAAGGTGGAGCGCGACCCCACTCATCCACGCGTCATCATCACCGAGCCCGGTGTCGGTTATAGATTCGGGACCCCGCTGGTCCAGGAATCGGCATAACGGTCAAGTGGAGCGCATGGCGCAGCTTCGCTCGAGCGCGACGATATCGGTCGTGCTGTGGTACGGTTTACTGATACTTGTAACGGTCGTCATGCACCTGACTCGCGAAACTCAGCAGAGCCAGGCACACGTCGTCCTCGTCTACCTCCTCGTCGTACTGGGCGGCAGCCTGAGCGGCGGCCGTCCGCTCGGATTCACGCTCGCGGCCGCGGCGACGATCCTCATATCGTATTACTTCCAGCCGCCCTTCGACAATTTCTCGCTCACCAAACCGATCGACGCCGTGGTGCTTTCGGCATTCTTCGCCACGGCCGGAACCACCACGTATCTGCTCGTACGTGCACAGGAAGAAGCCGCGCAGGCACGCGCGCGCGCCGAAGAGGTCGAGCGGCTGTCGAACGAAGCAAGCCACGCAGAAGCATTGCGTGAGACCGCGCGCTTCAAGGACGTGCTCCTCGCCTCCGTATCGCACGACCTTTGCACTCCGCTCACCAGCATCAAGGCACTTGCACAGGATGCGGCGGATTCCGGCGACCCGAACGCTGTCATCATCGTCGCACAGACCGAACGGTTGAGCAAGATGGTAGCCCATCTGCTCGACATGTCGCGTCTGAATGCGGGCGAGTTCCCCGTCAGCATCGAGCTCAATACCGCCGAGGATCTCGTGGGCGCTGCAGTGCTCGAAATGACGGGATCGAATGGCGCCGATCGCATACGTGTGGAGATCGACTACGCAGCACCTGTGCTCATCGGCATGTTCGATTTCGTGGAATCGCTCAGAGTGCTTGTGAATCTCCTCGACAACGCACTGGTCTATTCTCCTCCGACTTCGCCGGTCATTCTGTCCGCCACTCGCGTTGGTGATTGGCTGCAGCTGAGTGTATCGGATCGCGGTCCCGGCGTTCCAAGGGTGGACTCCGAGCGAATCTTCGAGCCCTTCTATCGTCACACGTCCACCGCGAATGCTGTACACGGTACCGGCCTCGGCCTCGCCATCTCCAAATCGCTGGCAGAGGCACAGGGTGGCCAGTTGATCTACTCCGAACGAAGTGGTGGCGGTAGCGTTTTCACGCTCCGGCTCCGCGCGGTGGGCGCTGCAGACCCTGCAGAACTGCCCGTGGAACAATAGCTGCACATTGTCCGGCAGCGCCCGATCCAGTTCCGATGTATTCTTCGTAACCGGCTTCCTCCCATCAACCACATCCAATAGCATGGCTCACTCACCGGCATTTCTCGCGTTGATTGACTCGGTACATTCCTCCGTCCCCGACGTCACCGTGGAGCACACGCGAGCGCGGCTGCGCGCCAACCCCAATCTCAAATTCGTGGATGTTCGCGAAGACAGCGAGTGGGCCGCAGGTCACGCGTCGGGCGCAATCCACATTGGAAAGGGCGTCATCGAACGCGACATCGAAGAAAAGATTCCGGACAAGAACGCAGAGCTGATTCTCTATTGCGGTGGCGGCTTTCGATCCGTCCTGGCCGGCGACGCACTCAAGAAGATGGGTTACACCAATGTGTCGTCGATGGCCGGTGGATGGCGGGAGTGGAAGGTGGTAGGAGCACCGACTGAACAGCCCTGAACAACTGCAGGAAAAATCGTTCAGATGCCAGAGTGATCAGATCGATCACCCTGCTATATTGATGGGCCGCTCGACCCATCTCCTCCGCGTTTCGCTCCATTGATTCCGTGATCCTAACAGCCTTGCTCGCTGCCGTATCGCTCGGCAGCACTTCGATCAGCACCGCACGTGCCTCCTCCATCGACGCGTCGTTCCTCGCGACGGCGTCGTTCCAGGCTACTGCGCAGAAACCCACGAAACCCTCCGACTCGACTCGCAGCCACAAGGCTCGCGCGAAGAAGAGCTCCAAGGCGTCCAGGAGTCACTCGGCAGCCGACACGGTTCCAAGCAGGAAGGTCCCACCTCAACCAGCGTTCACGGTCGCGCCGCTGCCGAATTCGCTGCTTCCAAAGAATCGAATCGTCGTGTACTACGGTAACCCGCTCTCCAAGAAGATGGGCGTGCTGGGCGAGTACCCCGAGTCAGTCATGCTGGCGAAGCTGCAACAGGAGGTTCATAACTTCCAGGTTGCCGATCCTGCCACTCCAGTGAAGCCTGGGCTCCATCTCATTGTCTCTGTCGCACAGGGGTCGCCAGGAAAGAATGGCATGTACCGCCTGCGCATGACCGATTCATTGATCGACCACTGGTGCAAACTCGCGGAGAGCAAGGGATATATCATCTTTCTCGACGTGCAGGTCGGACACAGCACGGTCCAGTCCGAGCTCCAACCACTCATGCCGTATCTCAAACGTCCGTACGTGCACCTCGCGCTCGATCCGGAATTTTCGATGCACCACGCATCAGAAGGAGTCGTTCCAGGACGCAAGGTGGGAGTGATGGACGCGGCAGAGATCAATTACGCCATCAAGACCCTGGCCGATATCGTCAAACAGAACAATCTTCCGCCCAAGGTGCTGGTGATTCACCGTTATACGCAGAAGATGGTTACGAACTACCGGGAGATCCGGCCCGTGCCCGAAGTTCAGGTCGTGATGAACATGGACGGCTTTGGTCCGCCATGGCTCAAGCGTGATTCATACGACGCTTACGAACGCATGCAACCGGTTCAGTACACCGGCTTCAAGCTCTTCTATAAGAACGACAAGCCGATGCTGACGCGCGAAGAGGTAGTGAAGCTCAAGCCATCGCCACTCTTCATCACGTTCCAGTAGAGCTCGATCCAGCTCTGGAACGATTGTCCGCATTGAATAGGGCGCCCAACGAGGCGCCCTATTTCTTCGTACAATCTTAACACCTGCTTCACTTTACAGTCCTCAAAACCTGCTCAACGAGACTCCATGACCAGCAGACGAGACTTCCTGAAAACCGCCGCGATTGGTGCCGTCGCCGCAGCCGGCACTTCGCGGATCGCCAGAGCCGAGTCACTACTGAATCCGTGGAGCAGTGACACAGGCGACCCGATGGCCAATGAGGTCGCGCTCGCCGCAATTCAGGCGGCGAAGGACGCTGGCGCATCCTATTCGGATGCGCGCGTCGGACGCTATCGCCGTCAGTTCATCGCAGCACGCGAGCACCAGATTACCGGAGTCAACGATTCGGAATCTTTCGGAATCGGCGTGCGCGCCCTCGTCAACGGTGCATGGGGATTCGCCGCGACGCGTGACGTATCGCGCGAGGGAGCGGTCCGCGTCGCGCAAGAGGCCGTTAAAGTTGCACGCGCGGCCAGGGCGGTTACACGCACGCCGGTCGTGCTCGCGCCGACACCCGCAGTCAAAGGTTCCTGGCGCACACCGGTTCAACAGGATCCGATCGACGTTCCGATCGAGGACAAGGTCGCGCTCCTGCTGGCGGCCAATGAGGCGGCCCTCAAGGTTCCGGGCGTTCGCTTCGCCAATTCTGGTCTCGCTCTTCTACGTGAAGAAAAGACGCTCGCCACCACCGATGGAACGCTCATCACGCAGACGTTCGTGCGTGTTGGACCTTCGTTCACGGTCACAGCAATTGGTGATGGTGATTTTCAGTCCTACACAGAAGAGATGGCGCCACGCGGCTCCGGCTGGGAATACATCACGTCGCTCGACATGGTCGGCAACGCGCCAAAGTGGGCAGCGATCGCGGCGGAAAAACTCACCGCCAAATCAGTGGACGTCGGCCGTTACGATCTCATTCTCGATCCCACGAATCTGTGGCTCACCATTCACGAATCGGTTGGTCATCCAACCGAGCTCGACCGTGCGCGCGGTTACGAAGCCAATTATGCAGGCACCAGCTTCGTGGCACCACCGGAAAAGATGATCGGCAAGCTCAAGTATGGTTCGCGGTTGATGAACATCCAGGCCGATCGCACGCAACAGGATTCACTCAGCCGCTGCGCATGGGACGACGAAGGCGTCGCCGCCGAGTCGTGGCTCCTGATCAAGGATGGAATGTTCCATGACTATCAGACAGTACGTGATCAGGCTCCGGCAATTGCATCACTCAATGGAGTGAATCATTCGCATGGTTGCTCCTTCGCCGATTCATGGGATACCGTTCAGTTCCAGCGCATGCCGAACGTATCACTCCTTCCAGGCAATGCAGACACCACGATCGATGACATAATTGCCGACACGGATCGGGGAATCGTCATCAAGAACCGCGGATCCTGGTCGATCGATCAGCAACGGTACAACTTCCAGTTCTCCGGACAGGTCTTCTACGAAGTCAGGAAGGGCAAGATCACCGGAATGCTGAAGGATGTAGCATACCAGGCGCGCACCCCGGATTTCTGGGGCTCCATGGACATGATCGGCGGCAAGCGATCCTACTGGCTCGGCGGCACATTCTCCGACGGCAAGGGCGAGCCGGGACAGGCGAGTTCGGTCAGTCACGGATGTGTGCCAGCGAGATTCCGGCAGGTGAACATCATCAACACGGCGCGGAGCGTCTGATGGCCGATACCCTCATGACCCGCGACGCGATGCAGACGCTCGCGAAACGCATTCTCGCAATGAGCAGCGCGGACGAGACCCGCGTCAACATAAGCAGCGATGCCGCTGGCAACACGCGCTTCGCAGCCGGCGACATAACCACGAGCGGCGATACCGAAGACACCGTCATCTCGATCACGAGTACCGTTGGTGGCCGCCGTGCGTCGTCTACAACCAATCTGACGGACGATGCATCGCTCAAGCGCGCAGTGGATACCGCTGAACGCCTCGCCAGGCTTTCTCCGCAGGACCCCGAGCTCGTTCCGGAACTCGGCCCGCAACAATACCAGAACGTAGACGCGAGCAACGCGGACGTATCCGATCTCAACGCTGCATCGCGCGCTCACGCAGTAGAACAACTCCTTGCCGCTGCACGCGCGCCAGGCGGCGCAATGCCGATAGATCCGGCGACTCTCTTCGTTGCTGGATTTCTCGAAGCGAGAAGCGGAGCGCGCGGCGTTGCCACATCGAAAGGTCTGTTCGCATACCACGCCAGCACCGACGTATCACTGTCATGCACGGCCAGAACGCCCGACGGCACTGGTTCAGGTTACGCGTCCGCAGGTGGCCGTGCCTGGACCGCGGTCGACCCTGGCGCGCTTGGCAGACGCGCAGCACAGAAGGCGCTGGCATCACGTAATCCAGTCGCGATCGAGCCTGGTCGTTACACCGTCATTCTCGAGCCGCGCGCTGTTGCCGACTTCATCCCCGGTCTCATGGGCTCGCTCAATGCGCGCTCTGCCGACGAAGGCCGCAGCGCATTCTCCCGGAAGGGCGGTGGCACGAAACTCGGCGAGAAGATCGTGGATGAGCGCATCACGATGCTCTCCGATCCCTTCGACCCCGACCTGCGCGGTCAACCATTCGACAGCGATGGCCTCCCACTCAAGCGTGTCGTCTGGATCGGGAACGGCGTTCTCAAGAACCTCGCGTACTCACGCTTCTGGGCAGCAAAGAAGGGCGTGGAACCAACGGGTGGCGGTGGTGGTGGATTCGGTCGCAACCCTGCTGGCTTGAAGTTGACCGGCGGAACAAAGTCGGTCGACGAGTTGATCGCCGGAACGGATCGCGGTGTTCTCGTCACCCACTTCTTCTACATACGATCGCTCGATCAACGCACAGTTCTTCTGACAGGACTTACACGTGACGGCACGTTTCTCATCGAGAACGGCAAGATCACGAAGAGCATCAAGAATTTCCGCTGGAATGACAGCCCGTTGCTATCGCTCGCGCGCCTTGCCGACATCGGCAAGGCAGAACCGGTCGAGGCAGGACTCGTAATGCCATCGTTGAAGATCAACGATTTCACATTCTCGTCGCTGTCAGACGCGGTGTAATTACGACGTCGTCATTCCCGCTGTAGGGCGCGGATACATCCGCGCCTTGAATCCATGTTGCTTGTACAGTTGAAACCCCGCACGGGCGTCGTCCGTGCGGGGTTTCTCACTTCTCGGGTGTCCTTTCCGAGCGCGGCCGAACTGCAAGATCCGCTGCCAGCCACACGAGCCGGGAAATCGGATACAAGGCAATCGGAAGAAGGATCATCGCTGCCACGAGTCCGTACTGAAGTAGATCCCATGGCACACGCGGATACGTCAGTACCAACACCCCCCAGAACCCGACGGCAAAGATGATGAAACACAACGTGATGTTGAGCAGCATCCCGCCGATGTAGTAATCGCTTTCCTCGCCCCGCTCGAGTGCAATTCCACACGTCGGGCAGTGCGTTCGAAGATGAAACCAATCCTTCAACACCGGCCCGCCGCCGCAGTTGGGACACCGCAGAATCAATGCTCGCCCAACCATTCGGGCCGCGGTACCGAATCCCGGCCAGGACAACCCTTCCGACTCACCCTCACCCATTTGTGACAACGCTCACGTAGTGTAGATACATCTAATGCTAACATCCGGCCACGACGGGACCTGGCCGTATTCGGCCAGGTCCATCGAGCCTACCGCCTCATCGGATCAATGCCCATTTTGGGTACCATGAATTCACAACTCCGCCGTTGCCTGACGACGCTCTCGGCAGCTCTCATATCCGTCGCACTTCCCGCCTCCGCTTCCTCCCAGGGAACGTTCGTCGCACATACCGTCGCCCCCAACTCGGGTGAACAGCGGCATCTCGTCAACATCCGGCAGCTCACGAATGGTGGCGAGAACGCAGAAGCCTATTTCAGCGCTGACAGCAAGCGGCTCATTTTCCAGAGTACGCGCGACGGACGGACGTGCGACCAGCAATACATCATGAACACCGATGGCACCGGCGTTCACCGGGTATCGAACGGCAAGGGAAAAACGACCTGTGGCTATTTCATGGATGGCGATCGGCGCATCTTCTTCGCGTCCAGCAGCGCGGTAGATACCGCGTGCACGCCGCGCCCCGATCCTTCCAAAGGGTACGTCTGGCGCCTGGATCCATACGACATATACACCGCCAATCCCGACGGATCGAACCTCGAGCGTCTCACCAGGTACGGCGTCTACACCGCCGAAGGCGTCCTTTCGCCCGATGGCAAGCGGATCGTGTTTACATCGCTCAAGGACGGCGACCTCGACATCTACACGATGAACGCAGACGGAACCAACGTGAAACAGCTCACTCATGCCCTGGGCTACGACGGTGGCCCATGGTGGTCGCCTGACGGAATGAAGATCGTGTACCGTGCCTTCCATCCAACCAGCCCAAAGGACATTGCCGACTACAAGTCGCTACTCGCCCAGCGTCTGGTGCGCCCTAACAAGATGGATCTGTGGACGATGAACGCTGACGGCTCCGAACAACGCCAGATCACCCACTTGGGCGGCGCGAGCTTTGGCCCATCATGGACCCCCGACGGCAAAAAGATCGTCTTCTCATCCAACTACCACACCGATCCCAAGCTCGGCAACTTCGACGTTTTTCTCATCAACCCGGACGGGACCGGACTGGAGCAGATTACCACCAACCCCACCTTCGACGGCTTCCCCATGTTCAGTCCGGACGGCAAGAAGTTCGTCTGGGCGTCCAACCGGCTGGTCAAGAACCCGCACGAGACCAACGTCTTCATAGCCGACTGGCGCAACTGACGAGAGGTGCGGATGAGTCCTCGTCGTCTGCGCTTCGCCTTCGTCGTCCCCGCTTCCTTCCCCTTCGTCATTCCCGCGAAAGCGGCAATCCATGTTCTCGGAACCGTTATTCCTTCGTCTCGCTGTTCCGGTCGATTTTCGTGAATTTGTCGCGATCCTGTTTCGATATTGGCGCTTTCTTGTCGCTATGATGGGTCTGATCGACCTCTTCCTTGTTCTCCTCGATCAGATGCTCGTCCGTCGGGTGGAACTTGCGATCGGTCGCTGGCACCAATCGCTGGCCCTTGTATGATTGCGTCACCCGTCAATCCTCGCTTTAAGGTTTTTACCAGAAAGCGTTCACGATGCGTGCCCAGGCCACCACTTTCGACCGTTTGGGGGCAGGCCGTCAGCCTGCCGAGCTGTCCACCAGACTCGTCCACTCCTCAAGAGCCCGGTCCAGACTGCGCCGCACTCGGTCGAGATCCTTGCCTAGCTTCACCGCGCGCGCAGTCCCGTCGGTCGTCCTGTATAGCGATGGGTCCTCGAGAGTTCGAGTCAGTTCAGCTACCTGCGCTTCGAGCTCCTCGACCCGGGATTCAGCCTCTTCGGCACTTCGCTTCATGTCCCGCTTCGATGCGCGTTCCTTCTCCATATCCGACTCGCGTCGCCGCGTTTTCTGCTTCTCGCGCACGCGGCGAATACCCTCTTCTTCCTCCGCGCTGACCCGAGCTGCATGCTCGCGCTCCTCGCTCGCTACTTCCCATTCGGCAAAGGTGCCGGCGAAGTCGGTGACATGCGTGTCGTGCAGGACCCAGACGCGCGTACACAGAGCTCTCAGCAGCGCACGGTCGTGGCTCACGAGGATTACCGTCCCCTCGTAACCCTCGATCGCATCCTCGATCGCCTCGATCGATTCCACGTCGAGGTGATTGGTCGGCTCGTCGAAGATCAGCAGGTTCGCTCGCGACAGCATCATCATCGCGAGAGCGACACGCGCCCGCTCTCCGCCCGACAGCGTCGCCGCG
>DATNCZ010000437.1:0-5071 GCA_035553335.1 Gemmatimonadaceae bacterium | reverse complement strand
CAGCACGATCATGATCGGCGCGAACTGCTATCTGGCCGATCTCTTCACGACCGAAGCCGCGCGCGGCAGGGGAGTGGGACGCGCTTTGATCGAAGCGGTGTATGATCGTGCGGCGAATGCAGGATGCAAGCGCGTGTACTGGCAAACGCACGAGACGAATCTGACGGCGATGAAATTGTATGACGGAGTAGCCGAGCGATCGGGGTTCGTCGTTTACAGGAAGGCGTTGTGAAGTGCGGTAACGTGCATGCTCGCCATCTGTCAAACCATCAACGAGGAGAAAGTTTGATGAAAGGTTACATATCCGGTGCAGCGATCGCGGCCTTGCTCGCGGTCGCCGTCGCGCCTGTGACCAACGCGCAACAGGCTCCGCCCCCGCCCGCGACCGAAGTCGGCGCGGCGCTGCTTGCGATTCCGAATCTGCCGGCGAAATCAGGCGCCAGGCTGACGGTGAGTACTCCCGCGTTCGCGCCAGGCGGCGACATTCCCTTCGAGAACACATCGTACCGCGGAAACGTCTTTCCCGGTCTCAAGTGGTCCGCTGGTCCGGCCGGTACAAAATCATACGCGGTGATAATGCAGGACGGCGATGCGATGTCGCGCGGCGCGCCGATTCTGCACTGGACGATGGTGAACATCCCGTCCACGATGACGCAGCTCGATGCAGCGATGAGCCAGCCGCCAGCCGGCGCGGAGTACGGTCCCAACATACGCGGGCCGGCGCACGCATACATGGGCCCGCACACGCCTCCGGGACCGAAGCATCGCTATCACCTGCAGGTCTTCGCACTCGACACGTCGCTTCCAGCTGAAGCGCTCGCGACCTACGCTGATCTCACCTCCGCGATGAAGGGCCACGTGCTCGCGAGCGGCGAAGTGATCGGTCTCGGTCAGGCGCCGCCCGCTACGACACCATAAGGTTGTGATCGGCGGCGCGTGGACAGGTGAGGCCCGGGGCTGGTGCCCTTCGTCAGAATGTCTCATGTTAGGCCCTGTCGCTGGTGAATCGGTTGCGTAGACTGGAACAGTTGTTCGATGAGCTGAGGACTACAGCGAGGTCGCTCAGCACGGAGTAAGCGTAGGAGGGTGGGGCAGCCGGTTGCGTTTGGGGCTCATGACATGTCGATGAAATGACGTGTCGGACCGGCGCGCGCCTCACCTGTTCAGCGGCAGTTCCTGAAAGCGAAGGTGACCTGCAAGATGATGACGAACGACCGCATTCCAATCAGTTACGGCGCTGCGATAGGTTGCAGTGCCGCGCTCGCCTGTTCGGTGCCTTGGCGGTTGTTCCGGTCGTGATCGCGCCCCACGCCGCGATCGCCGCTGTCCAGACCGTCCTTCTGGACGGTCCCGGACACTCGCTACGGCTTACGGGACTGCCCGCGGCTGCGCTGATCCTTGCGGTGGTTGCCGCTGTCGCGGCCTTCGTCATTCGATTCGTCAGGCTTCGCCGGCACGCCAGAGTTGCAACGAAGGCCAGAGGTGCCGCGGAAGCGGAGCTGCAGACGCTGTTTGCGGCGATGCAGGACGTGGTGTTCGTGGTCGATAGAGATGGACGATACACACGCGTGCCATACACCGACGCGAACGCTCTCTATCGTCCCGCTCCCGAGGTTGTCGGGCGCCATGTGAGCGATGTTCTTCCCGCCGACGCAGCGGCAACCATCTCCAACGTGTCGGCGCAGGTCGTCGATACACAACGAACGGTTCAGACCGAATTCAGGATCCAGCCGGAGGGCAGGATAGTCTGGTTCGCGGCTACCGCCTCGCCCTTCGACGGACGCGCCGTGCTCTGGGTTGCGCGCGACATCACGGAGACGAAAGTCGCGCGCGATGCACTTGCGCACAGCGAGCGTCGCTACCGTCTGCTGTTCGACCGGAATCCCTGCGCGATGTGGGTGTACGATTACGACACGCGACAGATTGTGGACGTCAACGACGCCGCTGTGGCCCAGTATGGGTACAGTCGAGACGAGTTCGCACGGATGACGCTGGAAGATCTGCGCGCTCCCCACGATATCCCGCAGTTGTCACGCCTGCTCGCCGAGATGCCGAGCGACGAGCCGCGCGTTCACACTGTCAAGCACAGGAAGAAGGACGGCACCGTAATCGACGTCGAAGCGCGTGGCCACGCGCTCGGAGTTCCCGACAGGCGTCTGCGGCTGGTGGTCATCACCGACATCACCGAGCGGCTTGCCGCCGAGCGCGTCGTGCTCGAGGCGGAAGAACGAGCAATGGCAACCAGTCTGATGCTGCAGACTCTCATCGATGCTGCTCCGCAGGCGATGATCGTTCTGGACGCGGACTGGAATGTCACGCGCTGGAACGATGCCGCGGAGGCGATGTTCGGCTGGAGTGCAAGCGAGGTCATCGGTGGCCCGGTGCCTTTCATCCCTGCCGACGAGCGCGATCACGGCGAAAGATGGCGCGGAACTCTGGCGAGTGGCGGCACCGAGAAGCCGGTGGAAGCGGTACGAATACGGAAGGACGGCCGCCATATCGATGTCATGCTGGCGGTCGCGCCGTTGCTGGATGCCGAGGAACAGCCGGCGGCATTCATCGCCGTGTACATGGATGTCACAGAGCGCAAACAGCTCGGGGAGCAGCTTCGGCAGTCGCAGAAGATGGAGGCGATCGGTACGCTCGCTGGCGGAGTGGCACACGACTTCAACAACATCCTCACCGTCATCTCCTCTTACGCTGCCATGCTGATCGCGGACGATCGGTATCCCGAGATTCGTGCGGACATCGAGGAGATAAGCAGCGCGGCTCGGCGTGCAACCGGTCTTACGCGCCAGCTTCTCACGTTCAGCCGGAAGGCGATCGTTCAGTTGCAGACGGTGGACATCAACGGCATCGTCGAAGAGATGCAGCCCATGCTGCGGCGGCTGCTGATGGAGCACATAGAATTGATCGTCAAGCCGAGCGGTGTCGCAAGCAATGTGATTGCGGACGTGAGTCAACTCGAACAGATACTGCTCAATCTCACGGTCAATGCCGCGGACGCCATGCCCGAAGGCGGAAGCCTCGTGATCGAGACGCACAACGTGTGGCTGGATGACGCGTACGCGGAGATGCACACCAACGTCACGCCCGGTCCCTACGTGTTGCTTGCAGTGACGGACTCCGGTATCGGAATGGACGCCGACATCCTTCGCAAGATCTTCGAGCCCTTCTTCACCACCAAGGAAATCGGGCGCGGCACGGGACTCGGCCTTGCCACGGTGTATGCAATCGTCAAGCAGCTCGGCGGCCACATCTGGGTATACAGCGAGCCGCACCAGGGTGCCACGTTCAAGATCTACCTCCCGCGCGACATGTCGTCCGCGCCGACGGAGGTGGCGCCAGTGCAGCAACTGTATTCGGCCGTGACCGGCACCGTTCTTCTCGTCGAGGATGACAGCGCCGTCCGCCGCGCGGCGCGACGGATGCTGGAGAAGGTGGGGTTCAGCGTCATCGAAGCACAGGATGGCGAGGAGGGATTGTCGGTCGCCTCCGGCTACGACGGCGAGATCGCCGTCGTGGTGACGGACCTCATGATGCCGAAGATGAACGGTGGCGATTTCGCACGGGCACTCGCAGCTAGCAGACCGGGATCGCGCATCGTATTCACGTCGGGTTATACCGATGACGCAGTCCTGCGCAAGCGACTCGTCGCGTCCACCCACTCGTTTGTTCAGAAGCCATTCACCGGCGATCAACTCGTTCGGACCATAACGTCCGTACTCGCGGAGCCTGCGGGCTAGGCAGGCAGGCGCAATGCTCGTTGCTGCTTGTGTCACGATGGCCTGCTCGCCAGCATGGAACGTCCGCGACTCGTCCGGGCACGACTGCCGTTGGTGAACCGATTAAGATGTTCGTGTATGGGATCTGCGACGGAGTGCGACGGAATGAATCCAGCTGCGCGGCCGCGGGTCCGCGGCGTCGGCACGGACGGACAGACACGTTGCGCGCATTATCACAGCGAAGTCGACATAGTCGCGATCAAGCTTCGCTGCTGCTCCGAATATTACGCGTGCAAGGACTGCCATGACGCGCTGGCCGATCACAGACTGGTGCCGTGGCCGCGCGAGTCGTTCGATACGCGCGCGGTCATGTGCGGCGCATGCGGTACCGAGCTGACGATCGACGCGTATCTTGCGTGCAATAGTCGCTGCCCGGCGTGCGCGGCGCCGTTCAACCCGGCGTGCAGCACGCACCATCATTTCTATTTTTCGGTTCCGGAGCCAGCTGCCTGAGTTCGCCTCACGGTGGCGCGGATGATGCGGCAGCGCGCCCGTAAGCCACGACTTCCGACACTCACTCACACACACCCAATGTCCAAAGTTCGCCTCGCAGTCATCTATTACAGCACGTACGGCACCAACCATCAGATGGCGGAGATCGCCGCCGAAGCCGCGAGGGCGGCGGGGGCGGAGGTGCGTCTCCTCAAGGTCGCCGAGACCGCGCCGGAGGCCACCGTGATGGGGCAGCCCGCCTGGAAGGCGCAGGCCGAGCGGACTGCGCACATACCGTCGCCAACGAACGCGGATATGGAATGGGCCAACGCATTTCTATTCAGCGCGCCGACGCGCTACGGCGTTTCGGCCAGTCAACTGCGCGCGTTCATAGACACCCTGGGACCGCTCTGGCTGGCCGGTAAGCTGTCCAACAAGGCAGTGTCGGCAATGTCCAGCGCGCAGAACCCGCACGGCGGTCAGGAATCCACGATCCTGGGACTCTACACGACCATGATGCACTGGGGTGCCATCATCGTTACGCCGGGCTACACGGATCCAATCTTCTACAAGGCCGGTGGCAATCCCTACGGCGTCAGCGTCACGGCCAACGGCGAGCCGATCAGCGAAGACGTGAAGGAGGCGATCCGCGTTCAGGCTCGCCGGCTGGTCACCTTCGCCGAAAAGATCGCGGGCTGATCCTTCGAGGTGCACCGGGGGGCCGGCCGGGTTCGCCCGCCCCAGGCCACCCGGTCCCATCTGGCCAGCGTCCCACCATGGCGAACCGGAGTTCGATCGTTTAACATACTGGTGAGTTTATTACCCGCCGGCCCGCACTGGGCCGGCCTTTTCCC
>DATNCZ010000436.1:0-2840 GCA_035553335.1 Gemmatimonadaceae bacterium | reverse complement strand
AGAGGCGAGAAACGGATCTGACGATTGACGCGCGGACCTTTGACGTCTGGGGGGATGAGCAAAACCTCGATAAGAGAGAAAACAAAAAACGCGGGCCTCCCACGTAGGAGTCCGCGCCAAACCCACCGTGGCGGTCACGGTGTGAATGATTCAGGACGCCTACAGCACCTCGGCAATGCCGGGGCCGGAGGGTGGGTCGCCGCTAGGCAACCGCTTTCCGCATTAAACTAAGCCTGGAAAGTTACCCTAGGCCGATTCCGGACGCAAGCTGTAGGCCTTCCCGTCGAATTGCACCCGACCCCACGGCACCACGGCGTCGTGTTCGAAGATGACGGTCCAGTCGCCCTGCTCCACCCGCTTGAGAAGCGCGCGCTTGGACTCGAGAGTCACCAGCGGCTCGACGTCATAGCCCATGATCCACGGCAGCGGCAGATGGGCGTGCGTCGGGACCAGATCGCCCAGAAAGATCGCCGTCTCGCCCGCCGAACGTATGACAACGCTCTGGTGATAGGGCGTGTGGCCCGGCGTCACCAGCACGCCGATCCCATCCACGATCTCGGATTCGCCTTCGAGGAGCTCGAGCTGTCCCGATTCGAGAGTCGGTATGTAGTTGCGATCGAAATAGCTCGCCGCCGTGCGCTCGTTCGTATGGGTTGCGAATTCGTACTCGCCGCGCTGCACCAGGTAGCGCGCGCGCGGAAAGGTGGGACGTACGACGCCCGCTTCGTCCGCGAACGTGTTGCCGCCGGCGTGGTCGAAATGCAGGTGCGTGCTGATGAGGATCGCAATCTGCTCGGGGCTCACGCCGACCTGTGCGAGACCGTCTTCGAGCGCGGTGCGTCCATTGGCGCCGGCGTTCTCGACGCCGTAAATCTCGTGGAACTTCGCGTTCTCCTTGTTGCCTGCACCGCTGTCGATGAGAATGAGACCGCTCGGATGCTCGATCAGGAGACAGCGCATTCCGAGCTGGATGCGGTTGCGCTCATCGGCGGCGATGCGACGCTCCCACAGCGGCTTGGGCACGACACCGAACATCGCGCCCCCATCGAGTCGCTGACCGCCTGCCTGTATCGCGTGAACGACGAGGTCGCCGATGCTGCGCGATTGTACGAGTGGAGTGGGTGCTGGCATATCGTAATACCTGTATTGCCTGCGAGTATTTTCTACGCGGTGCGGTCGTCGAGAGCGGCGGTGGGCATCGGCGACGGACGCCGGTTCTTGCCGCTGCGCGATCCACGACTCGTGGCGCGCTGGATGTCGTCCCAGGTGGTGAAGCCGCGATCCGCGGCATCGTCTATCATATGGAGCAAACAATGCGCCGTAATGATCGCGTCGCCGGCTGCGCTGTGTCTCGTGCCCCGGTTGAGCTGATAGCGCGATGGCACGTCGAGAACTCCGTAATGATGTGCCACGTAGTCGAGCGACTTGCGCGGCAACTGTGGAAGCAGCGCGCGCGCAAGTCGAACCGTGCAGAGCCGCAATGCGGTCGGCGTCTTCCCCACCGCGCGCTCCAGCTCCGCGCTCACGAATCCCCAGTCGAACTGAGCGTTGTGCGCGACGAAGATGTTGCCGGCCAGCGCCATCACGAGCTCCGGTACGATCTCCTCGAAGCGCGGCGCTGTCGCGACCATGCGCTCGCTGATGCCGGTGAGGTGCGTAATGAATGGCGGGATCAAGCGATCCGGATTCACCAGGCGCTCGAATATCTCGGTGATGCGCCCCTCCGATACGACGACAACCGCGATCTCCGTTATGCGATGGCCGTACGCCGGACTGCCGCCGGTCGTTTCGACGTCCACAACCGCGTACGACAGCCGGCTCAGGTTCATCGTGCTGCCGACTGCGCGGCTCACCGTGTCGCTCACCAGACGTCTTCCCGCTCGATGGGGCACGACATGCAGCGCGGTCCACCGCCGCCGCGCACGAGCTCGCTTCCGTCGATCGTGATCACTGCGCGCTCGTCATCCTCGATGCGCTCCTGACCTTCGAGGAACGACGTCGAGGCGACTATGCGGTACCCTGAGGATTCCATCTCGCGCAGCGTTTCGTGATTGCGCGCGTAGCTCACCGCCAGTCCCGGACGAATCGCGAAGAAGTTGCAGCCCGACGCCCACTGCTCGCGTTCCTGCATTATGCGCTTCCTGCCGCCGCAGACGATCGGGTCGATGCGCATGCCGCACTGTTCGAGTGCGGTGAAGACGTTGGGCATCTCACGCATCGTAGCGTCGCCCTTGCTCCAGTGCAGGATCGACAGACGCTCTGCGCCAATGAAGTGCGGCGCGTGAATGACGCACTGCTCGCGATCGACCTGCGTGAAGATCATGTCCAGATGGATCGCGGTGTTCTCCTTGGGCATCACGACGACGATGATGTTCGTGAACGCAGTGTTGCCGAACACGAGTGACACCAGCTCGTCGATCGCCGCCGGACTGGATCGCTCGCTGAACCCGATCATCAGGAGATCAGGCCGCAACGGATGCACGTCGCCGCCTTCGAGTGTGTAATTCACGCGCCGCTCGACGGATCCGTCGTAAAGAATTCCGGCATTGGCGAGCGCCGGGTGGTGTGCGAAGAGCGTCTTCATGATCAGCTCTTCGGTCCAGCGAGTGCCGTACCTCATGGAGCCGATCATGACGTGCTTGCCGAGTCCCATCGCGGTGTCGCGCGTGAAGAAGAGATTGGGGACTGGCGGGAGGGCGTAGCCGGTTTCGTTGAGCGTGCGTGCGAGCGGTCCGGGTGTTTCCTCGCGGCCCTCGATCAGGACGCGCACGACGTCTTCCGGTGGAAGGTCGTTGAGGTCCTTGGCGATCGGTGCGGACTGGAGAATGTCCATCGCTTCG
>DATNCZ010000435.1:0-2828 GCA_035553335.1 Gemmatimonadaceae bacterium | reverse complement strand
CCGATGGTCCGGTCGGGAATCGTTCCGGTGCTCGGCGGCTACATCGGCGCTACAGCGGCCGGCGTGACGACGACGCTCGGGCGCGGCGGCTCCGATTACACCGCGTCGCTGCTCGGCGCGGCCCTCGGGGCGGACGACATCGAGATATGGACGGATGTGGACGGAATGCTCACCGCCGATCCGCGCGTGGTGAGCGATGCCAAGCTCATCTCGCAGATCCGATTCGACGAAGCGTCGGAGCTCGCGTCGTTCGGCGCGAAGGTGTTGCATCCGAATACGATTGCACCGGCCGTCCGGCGCGGAATCCCCGTGTACATCTACAACACGCGCAACCCGGCGCGATCCGGCACGCGAATCATGTTCGACGCGCCCCGGCGTCCGGTGACGGCCATCGCCGCTAAGGGGGACGTCACGACCGTGCGTGTGAGCGCGCCTCGCATGCTGCTCGCGAAGGGCTTTCTGCGCAGCGTGTTCGAGATCTTCGAGCGGCACCGCACATCGGTCGACGTCGTCTCCACTTCGGAGGTTTCCGTCTCGGTTACCCTTGATGACGCCACGCGACTGGATGAGCTGCTCATCGACCTGCGAATGCTCGGCGACGTTTCGATCGAGCGGGATCGTGCAGTCGTCGCGATAGTCGGGTCCGGCATCGGTGACCGCGGCGACTGCATGGGCCGGGCGCTGCAGGCGCTCGGCGGCATGCACGTTCACATGGTTTCACTGAGCGCCAGCGGCATCAATCTCACTGTTGTCGTTGACGGCCCATCGATGCAGGATGCCATGCGGTCGCTGCATGCCGAGTTCTTTCCGCACGAGGCGAATTAATGACTGCACTTCGGCTGGCGATAATTGGTCCGGGTAAAATGGGAACGGCGGTCGCCGATCTTGCACGCGCGAGCGGGATCGACGTGGTCGCGACGCTGGGCGCGGGCGCTGCAATCGATTCGAGTTCGCTCGCGGGTGCACAGGTCGCGATCGAATTCACGGAGCCAGGCTCAGCTGCGGCGAATGCCCGCGCGTGTATCATTGCCGGATGCCCGGTGGTGATCGGTACCACAGGTTGGTATGGTGAGCTGCCGCAGATTACGCGGCTCGTTTCGGAGAAAGGCGGGTCGCTGTTGTGGGCGCCGAATTTCTCGCTCGGCGTGCATGCGGTAGCCCGCATAATGCGTCGCGCGGGCGAGATCTTCGCGAATCTCCCGAGCTTCGACGCCGCGCTGGTGGAGACGCATCACGCGGAGAAGAAGGACGCGCCGTCCGGCACGGCGCGCATGCTGCAGGAAAAGTTCGCGGAGGGATCGGCTCGCGAGGTTCCGATAACGAGCGTTCGCGTCGGCTCCGTGCCCGGCACGCACACGCTCATTCTCGACGGTGGTTTCGAGCAGATCGTCATCTCGCACGAAGCGCGCGACAGGCGGGTATTCGCGGAGGGCGCGCTCGTCGCGGCCAGATGGCTGATTGGACGTCGCGGCGTCTTCACGCTGGACGATGTGTTATCCAATGAGGAGGTTCGATGAAATCGACAGTTCCCATGCTGCGTGGTGCTGGCACCGCGATAGTCACTCCGTTCACCACGGCGGGCGAGCTGGACGAAAAAGCTTTGCGAAGCTTCGTCGCATGGCAGATCGAGGAGGGGATCAACTACATCGTCCCTTGCGGATCGACCGGAGAGGCCGCGACAATGACGGCGGACGAACAGCGTCGCGTGGTCGAGATCACCGTAGAAGTGGTTGCCGGCCGAATCCCTGTCGTCGCGGGCGCAGGATCCAACGATACTGCGCGCGCGCTGGCAAACTCCCGCATGATGCGCGACGCGGGCGCGACGCACCTCTTGCACGTGTCGCCGTCGTACAACAAGCCGCCGCAACGTGGCATAGTGGCGCACTTCCGCGCGATCGCCGATACCATCGATCTGCCTGTGGTCGTGTACAACGTACCGGGACGCACGGCAAGCAACGTCACCGCCGAGACGACGCTCGAGCTCGCCACTCACCCCAACATCGTAGCGGTGAAGGAGGCTTCGGGAAATCTCGCCCAGATAACACAGATCCTTCGCCACCGACCGCGCGACTTCTCCGTGCTGTCGGGAGACGACGCACTCACGCTTGCGGTGATGGTGGCTGGCGGAGACGGTGTGACGTCCGTGACGTCCAATGTGACACCGGCACTCGTCACACAACTCTGCGCCGCCGCGCACCGCGGTGACTATGATGATGCGCGAGCCATCGATAGTCGCCTCGCACCGTGGACTCACGCAGCCTTCATCGAATCGAATCCGATTCCGGTCAAGGCCGCACTCGCGATGATGAAGCTTATGGGCGACAACCTTCGCCTTCCGCTCGTGCCGCTTGCCCGCCAGCATCACGCGACGGTGCGCGCTGCACTAGTCTCGGTCGGAGCACTACCCGCATGATGCCTGGTTCGAGCCACGCACACCAGGCGCTCGCCAGCAGGATCGAAGAGTTCGCTTCGGTCCGTGGAACGCCGCCCCCGGAGGCGCGCGCCGCAGTCGATGAGCTGCTCACGTTGCTCGAAGCCGGCGCCGTGCGCGCGGCTGCGCGCACGGCCACGGGCGATTGGTGCGCCGTACCATGGGTCAAGCTTGGCATTCTGCTCGGATTCCGTGTCGGTGCAGTGGTTGACATGTCGTTTGCGCAGGCCGGTGACGCCGGTGTAGCATTTTCGTTTTTCGACAAGGACACCTACCCGCCGCGCGCGCTTCGGTTGAGCGATGGCATTCGAGTGGTGCCCGGAGGTTCTTCCATCCGGCGGGGAGCATTCCTGGCCCGCGGCGTCGTGTGCATGCCGCCCAGCTACGTCAACGTCGG
>DATNCZ010000434.1:0-5935 GCA_035553335.1 Gemmatimonadaceae bacterium | reverse complement strand
CCCCGGCACCGGCACCTGAAGTCGCGCGCAGTGAAAACTCAAAACCGAACGTATGCCACCTCGTCACATCCGGCCCCCGGTCGCAGCTCGCGGCCCGGTAGCGCCGGTGCATCGCGGCCCACAGGCCGCCACGCTCTCCGCTTCCGGAGGCGCCTTCCACGCTCCAAACGCTGCTCTCCTCATCGACTTCGACAACGTCACGATGGGAATTCGCTCGGATCTGAACGCCGAGCTCCGCAGCCTCCTCTCATCGGACATCGTCAAGGGAAAGGTATCGGTCCAGCGCGCCTACGCCGACTGGCGACGATACCCGCAGTACATCGTCCCGCTCTCCGAATCCTCGATCGATCTGATCTTCGCGCCGGCCTACGGCTCCTCAAAAAAGAACGCCACCGACATCAGACTCGCGATCGATGCCCTCGAGCTCGTGTTCACGCGACCCGAGATCGGCACGTTCATTCTTCTCAGCGGCGACAGCGATTTCTCGAGCCTCGTCATCAAGCTCAAGGAATACGGCAAGTACGTCATCGGCGTCGGCATTCGCGAATCATCCAGCGATCTCCTGGTTCAGAATTGCGACGAGTACTACAGCTACAACGCGCTGGCCGGCCTGGTGAACACACGCGAAGAAGAAGTCGCCAAGTGGGATCCTTACCAGCTCGCCGGCGAAGCGGTCCAGCGCATGAAGCGCAACGGCGACGTGATGCGCGCCGATCGCCTCAAGCAGGTGATGCAGCAGATCGACAGCTCGTTCGACGAGAAGAACCTCGGCATGTCCAAGTTCACCCGCTTCGTGCAGGAAGCCGCGCACCGCGGGATTCTGGCCTCGCACAAGATGGACAACGGCCAGCTCGAGGTCGATCTGCCGAAAGCCGGAGCCGCCACCGAAGCGCCCGCCGAGGGCTCGACTGCTGCGCCGCCTGCAGCGGCACCTGGTGTCGCAGCGCCTGCACGCGAGCCGCGCAGCCGTCGTGGCCGCGGCGGACGTGGTCGCGATCGCGAAGAGCGTCGTCCGCGCGGCGAGCATCCGGAGACCACGGCTACAGCAGAACACGCGATCGTCGAAGCACCGGCCGCACCCGCTCAGTCGGAGTTGTCGTTTGCCGCGCACGCCGCACCTGCCGCAACCGAGCGCGCGCCCGAAGCGGTTTCAGAGCCGGTCGCCACGCCGCAAGTCGCCACTCCGCGAGCCGCTGCCCAGCCAACTGTTGCGGTGAGCGAGGACGGGATCGGTGTATCCGGCACACGGCTCACTCGCGACGAAGCATTCGATCTGATGCGCCGCGCTGTGGAATACATCGCGACGCACGGCGGTAACACGCGCGCCAGCGACGTTCGCCGGGTTGCGCGCGAGCTGCTCGGCCGCGACAGCGAGAGCCTGAGCGAGCGCAACTTCACGCGCATCCTCAAGGACGCGCACGACTCCGACATCATCGATCTGCGACGTCGCGGCGACGACTACGAAGTGCGTCCCGCCGTTGTTGCTGCTCCCATCGTGGATCAGCTCGGCGCAGCTGCGATTGCCAACGCGCCCAAGCCTCCCGCGAATGCGACCCCCGCTCCGCGTGGGATGGGTCCGCGCGGCGTCGGCGGACGGGGCCGCCATCCCGGTCCAAAGGCAGCTGCCGTTCCAATCGATCTTCTGTCAGTCGGCGTCGTGGATTACGATACCCCTGCTGTATCATCGGTCGCAATGCCTGCCGTGGTAACTCCTGCGGACGAAGCGGTTGCGACACCAGCGGCACCGGCAAAGCCCGCACGCGGACGCAAGAGTACGGCGAAGAAGGGCGCCGCCCGCGCGCCGAAGGCTGCCGCTCCGGCCAAGCCAGTCGCAAAGGCCGCGGCGAAGTCAGCCCGAAAGAAGACCGCCGGCAGAAAGTAGCTGCCGCGCGGGAGAAGTCGTTGTCGTCGCCAGAGAGGGAATCCATGTTCGTCTATCGTCCATGGATTCCCTCTCTGGCATTATGCAACTCATGATCAGCACCGTGAAGTGACGTGAAGCCAGGACGCATCATCTCCGCGAGTTTCTACGAGCGCGATACCGAGATCGTAGCGCGCGACATGCTCGGAAAGTTGCTCCAGTGCAACACTCCCGAGGGAGTGACGAGCGGGATCATCGTCGAGACCGAAGCCTACGTCGGCGAGCACGACGCAGCATGTCACGCAGCCGCTGGCCTGACCGCGCGGACTGCGCCATTGTACGAGCGCGCGGGGATCGCGTACGTGTACTTCATCTACGGCATGTACTGGTGCGTCAATGCGGTTACGCGCGCGGCCGGACTTCCAAGTGCGGTGCTGGTTCGAGCGGTCGAGCCGGTCGAAGGGATCCCGCTGATGCGCCGCCGCCGGCCGCACGCGCATCGCGACCGCGACCTTACCAACGGGCCGGGCAAGTTATGTCTTGCGATGGGAATTACCGGTGCGATGAACCGCCAATCGTTGCAACGCGGCTCGCTCGTGGTTCGCGACTACGCATCCTATCCGGATTCCGCGGTTACAGTAACGCCGCGCATCGGAATCCGACACGCGGCGGACTGGCCGCTCCGCTGGTTCGTAAGCGGTAACGAATACGTATCCGGAAGTCGTCAGCCCAGCCTGCAAACGCTTCCGCGGAAATGACGTCCCCTGTTACTGCCCTTCTATCGACGTCCCGAAGTTGTAGCGAACGCCGGCCGTTATGCTCGTGATCGGCTTGGTCACCAGGAACTGGCTGCTGGACGGTATGAAAGACGCCTGAGCGAAGATCGCCGTGCGGCTTATCTGCCACTGCGCGCCGGCGAGAGCGAACACCGAGCTGCGGCTGCGAGCGTCATCGACGGTCGAGCCCAATCCCGATGGAACCGGAGTGTTGAGCGAGTCCGGCTGTATGTCGGCGCTGCCGATGAGGCTCAGCGCGTAACCGAGTCCGGCGTACGGACGGAAATGTCCGGAATGCCACGGGAACGCGACGCCGCCGATCGATACCGTCCGGAGATCGTGAAGCGCGACCGGCCGTGTTCCATTGGACGCACTCGGATCGGCGACACCGGCCGTGCGGGAAAAACTCGCCTGGTCGTACGATACATACAGGCCGCCGTCTGTCCGCGTGATCATCCACTCGGCGCCCACCGTGCCGGCCTGTGTGGTCGAGTGGGCGGGAGTTCCGATCGCCGTGGTTCCGGCGTGCAATCCCCAGAACCATGAGTTCCGGAACAGCTGCTCCTGCTGCGCATGAGCCGTCGTGGCCGCGAGGCAGAGAAGTAGAGGAATAGCGGCGAGCAAACGACGGCGAGTGCGGCCCATGAAGTCTCCTACATTATGAGATGATCCGCAGCTGCCTCCCGACTGACGTGATGGCAGCAACGGCGCGATCCAGATCGTCCCGGGAGTGCGAGGCACTTATCTGACAGCGCACCCGCGCCTCGCCCTGCGGCACGACCGGAAAGCCAAAGCCTGTGACAAAGACGCCTTGGGCCAGCAACATGTCACTCATGCGTATGGCCGCGGACGTCTCTCCAACGATTATCGGCACAATTGGCGTCTCTCCTGCGAGGGGCTTGAACCCCGCTTCCTGGATCGCTCCGCGGAAGTAGCTCGCGTTATCCCGGAGCCGCTTCACTCGGTCAGGATGACTGGTAAGGAAGTTCACGGATGCGAGCGCGCTGGAGGCCACTGTGGGCGGTAACGCGTTGGAGAACAGCTGTGGGCGCGACCGTTGGGTCAACGTGTCGCACAGCGCCGTGGCGCCCGCCACGAAGCCACCGGCGGCGCCGCCCAACGCCTTTCCAAGCGTCGACGTGATGATGTCCACTTCGCCCAGCACGCCGAAATGCTCGGCGGTACCGCGTCCCGTCTCGCCGAGTACGCCGGTCGCGTGCGAATCATCCATCACTACTATCGCATCGTGCTCGCGCGCGATGTCGAGTATCTCGGGCAGCTTCGCGATGCTGCCTTCCATCGAGAAGACTCCGTCGGTCCAGATGATGCGCCGGCGGGCCGACTTCGCGCCGCGAAGCTTGGTGCGCAGGTCGTCCATGTCGGAGTGGGCGTAGACGCCGGTCGTGCACTTGGTGATGGACTTGGCGAGTCGCATCGAGTCGATGATCGACGCGTGGTTGAGAGCGTCCGAGATGACGAAGTCGCCTTCCTGCGCGATCGACGCCGTCAGTCCCTCGTTGGCATTCCATGCAGAGACGTAGGTGAGCGACGCCTCGGTTCCGACCAGTTTGGCGAGCGCGCTCTCGAGCTCGCGATGGACGGTGAATGTGCCGCAGATGAAACGGACGCTACCGGTTCCGGCGCCGAATTTCTGAAGCCCTCTGATGCCCGCGTCGACGACATCGGGCTCGTCGCAGAAGCCGAGGTAGTTGTTGGAGGACAGGATCAGGACGTCGCCGCGGCCTTCCATCTTTACGTGCGCCGACTGCGGAGACTCCAGATAGTTCAGCTGCTTGTAGACCTTCTCATCCTTGAGCTGCTGGATGGACGCTTCGAGGGAGGAGACGAAATTCTTGTTGATCATTTTATATCACCTGATGTGGGTAGCGATCAGAGTCGTAGTTCCCGCTTTCGCGGGCGCTACGACTCTGTAATGGCTTTCGCGGGATCACGATGCACGGGGCGTCAGTCTGCGATCTCAAAGACGACCTTGCCGGCATGGCCGGATTTGATGGCGGCGATTGCCGCATCGAAATCTGCGAGCGGGAATCTGTGCGTGATGACCGGTGTCGGATCGAACTCGCCGGATCGGAGGAACCGCGTCATCTGGATCCAGGTGTCGTACATCCTCCGCCCCACGACTCCGTAGATGGTGATCCCCTTGAAGATCACCTCGGTCGCAAAGTTCACATCGATCGGTTTGGAGGGGATGCCGAGCATCTGAACCCTGCCGCCAACGCGCACGAGTCCCAAGGCTTGATGGATCGCCGAGGGCACGCCGGACATCTCGAGTACGACGTCGGCGCCGAGTCCGTCGGTCGCAGCCTTGACCGCCGCTTCGGCTTCGGCGGGATGAACTACATCGTGCGCGCCCATCTGTTTTGCGAGCGCCAGGCGGGTCTCGTTGACGTCGGACGCGATGATCCGCGACGCGCCCGCAGCCTTGCAGATGCCGACGGCGAAGATGCCGATCGGCCCGCATCCGGTGATGAACACGACGGAGCCGGGAATGTCGGCGGTGAGCGCCGTATGGAACGCGTTCCCCATGGGATCCATGATTCCGCCGATCTCATACGGAGTGGAATCGTCCAGGTGCCAGACGTTGGTCGAAGGCATCGCGATGTATTCGGCGAAGCACCCGTCCCGGTCGACGCCGATGATCTTCGTATAGGGACAGACGTGTGAATTACCAGTGCGGCAGAGCAGGCAGCGGCCGTCGACGATGTGTCCCTCGGCCGTTACCCGATCGCCCTCGTGAACGTCTGTGACCAACTTGCCGACACTAACAACGTCGCCGGAAAATTCATGTCCGACGGTGAACGGCGGATGACAGCGCCCCTTGGCCCAATCGTCCCAATCGTAGATATGCACGTCCGTGCCGCACACACCAGCACGCCGAACTTTGATCAGCACTTCGTCGTCGCGTATCTCCGGGATGGGGACATCGCGCATGGTGAAACCCGGACCTGCGACAGCTTTGACAAGCGCTTTCACGCGTTCAACTCCGAAACATGGTGAGTGGTGCTTTGGTGGTGACGACGAAATCTGTAACTAAAGTATTGCCTTGCAAATACGCGATCCGTATATTCTCTTGTAGTTACGAATTCGTATTGCGCGAAATGCGCTGAATTCGTAACGGCGCGGGCGAGCAGAATCAGTCCGCGTGCTGTGCCCAGGCGGCCCACCGGGGGAACGCCGGGAAGGTGAACTCCGATAGGAGATGCAATCATGGCAGCAGCGAAGAAGGGTGGTCGTAAGAAAGCAGGTGCTCGCAAGAAAACCGCTCGCAAGGGCGGCG
>DATNCZ010000433.1:0-4868 GCA_035553335.1 Gemmatimonadaceae bacterium | reverse complement strand
CGCAACTAGTGTAAGGACGTACGGAAAGGCGAGAAATAGTTGATAAGGGAGGTTACTCCCGGTTGCCTGAAAGAAGAATTGCAACGCGCTCGCAGCTCCGAACACGAGCGCCGCAAGCGCGGCGCCGAGCGGGTTCCATCGTCCTAGAACAACTATGGCGATTGCGATGAAGCCGCGTCCAGCGGACATGCCTTCGACGAAAGTGCCAGCCTGTGCAAGTACGAGTGTGCCACCACTTATGCCCCCGAGCAATCCGCCAAACAGCACCGCAAGAAATTGCACTTTCTTCGCACGGATGCCGGCAGCTATTGCCGCCGCTGGATTCTCACCAATCGCGCGTAGGCCGAGCCCTGCATGCGTCCGGTATGTCCACCACATAACCACAGGAACAAGCACATAAAGGACGTACGTGATCGATGGCTGCACAAATAGCGCGCGGCCAACTACCGGAATGTGGGACAGCAACGGTATCGGCGCTGGGTCAAGTGTGGGCGTATTGAGAGCGGCGCCGGCGCTTCCGTACAGGATGCGGTACAGTGTTCCCGTTCCACCCAACGCGAGCAAGGTGACAGCCGTGCCGGATATGATCTGATCCGCACGCAGCGTGACCGCAAACAAGGCGAAAATAGCAGCGACCACGCAACCGCACGCAGCCGCGAACGCAAAGCCGGCCCAGACTCCACCGTATCCCGCACCAACGACAGCACCCAACGCGCCGGCGATGATGCTTCCCTCCAACCCGATATTTATTATGCCGCTCCGTTCCGTAACGGTCTCGCCGAGCGCGGCGAACGCGAGTGGAGTGGCGGTCCGCACGACGCCCTCGAGAAATGCAGAGGTCCCGTCGATCATGCGCTTGTTGTCACTCTGTCGGCCCGAAGTTGCGCAATTGCGATGACTGCCAGAATCACAATTGCCTCGATCACCGACGCCGTGGTAGATGGAATCCCGATGTTACGCTGCATGGCGCCGGCGGCAGTCTCGAGTGCGCCAAACAGAATTCCGGTGCCGATTACCCCGAGTGGATTGAGTCCGGCCAGAAGCGCGACTGCGATCGCCGTGTAGCCATACCCGGGCGAGATGTTCTCATACAGGGCAAACGTTACGCCCGATACCTCGATCGCTCCAGCCATTCCTGCAATTGCTCCGCTCGTGACAAAAGCAATCGCTGTCACCCTGGAGACATCTATGAGGCCGGCACTTCGAGCTGCAAAAGGATTGACGCCGCTCGCTCTCACCCTGAACCCCATTGCCGAGTACTTCATCACCCACCACGCTATCACTGCAAGAGCTATTGCAATGACAAACCCCCAGTGCAACCTCGTCCCGCCTAGAAGAATTGGCATGTGCGCGCCGCTCACGATGCCACTGGTCTGAGGATAGACATGCGTCGGTTCCTGCAACGGACCGCGTACCAGGAACGAGGCACCGTATGCAGCGATGAAATTGAGCATTATCGTACTGATCACTTCAAGCACACCAAAGCGCGATCGCAACCACGCCGCGATGGCGGCCCAGATCGCACCGGCAATCACGCCCGCGATCAGAGCGATTATCAATGCAAGCCACCCTATCCCGGCCGGTGCGGAAACGCCGACCCACGCCGCCGCCGTTGCACCAGCGATGAACTGCCCATCTGCGCCGATGTTCCACACTCCAGCGCGGAATGCGAGCGCGACGGCGAGGCCGGTTATCACCAGCGGCGTGGCGTGCACCAGCATGTCGACGACGAACGCCATTGTCTCTGTCACGATACGGGCAGCCCGAGCATCGCTCGACCGATCGATTCGTATTCACGAGGCGGCTCCGTCACCTTCCCCGCGTGCACGACGACTACGCGCTCGGCGAGCGCGAGAACCTCATCCAGGTCCGATGAGTAGATCACGACCGCCATGCCAGCATCACGCGCCGCGAGAATGCGTGCGTGTACCGCTGCAGTCGCCTGTACGTCGAGTCCGCGGGACGGGTTCTCCGCGACCAGTGCGGTCTGCGATCCCTCGACCTCCCGTCCAACGACCAATTTCTGTTGATTGCCACCTGAGAGCGAGCTCGCTCGCGTCAGCTCGTCGGCCGCCCGTACGTCGTAATCCCGAATGAGCTCGCGTGTTTGCCTCCCGATGGCAGCCCAGCTCATCACTCCGCGGCGGGTGCGTGCACCGAGCAGAGCAACGTTGTCACGCAACGAAAAATCCTGGATCAACGCATCGCGATGCCGGTCTTCCGGAATGAAGCCGACCACCGCTGGGATCCTGACGTCGCCGCTAGTGACGCGCATCCGTCCGGCAAGAACGCGTAGTAGTTCGCGCTGTCCATTTCCCTCCACGGCCGCGATCCCGACTATTTCTCCCGCATGAACGGAAAGCGTGACGGACCTGAGCCGCTCGACGCCACCGTCGTCGCGAACAGAAACGTCCTTCAGCGAGAGGACAGTAGCGTTGTGATCCGTTGCGATTGCGGTAACCGGTTGCACCACAGTGCTGGTTCGCTCTCCACCCAGCATGGCGGTAACGAGAGTCTCTTCCGTTGCTTCGGATGCGTGTCCGCTCCATACGGTCGAGCCGCGTCTCAGCACCGTGATGTCGTCCGCAAATTCCAGTGCATCCCGAAGCTTGTGTGTTATGAGAATCGCAGTTCCGCCATTGCTTACGAGCTCGCGTGCCTTTTGAAGCAGCTCCCTCGACTCGGTTGGAGTCAACACCGCCGTAGGCTCATCCAGTATGAGTATTCTCGTATCGCGGGACAACGCCTTGAGGATTTCGACCCGCTGTTGTGCTCCGGCTGGAAGATCTTCGATCCGTGCCGACGGATCGACCGCGAGTCCTGTGTGCGCAGACAGCGCCAGGATCGCGTCGCGGATCTGCGTGGGACGAAAACTGCCTCGGCCGCCCAGTGCAATGTTTTCGGCGACGGTCATGGCCGGTACCAGCGTGAAGTGCTGATGCACCATCCCGATTCCGGCAGCTATCGCGTCTACAGGAGACGCGAATGAACTCTCGGTGCCGTCAACGGTAATGCTGCCCGAGTCCGGCCGCAGCATCCCGAATGCGATGCGCATGAGTGTCGTCTTGCCGGCGCCGTTCTCACCGAGCAATGCGTGGACAGTTCCACGCCGTGCTTGCAGCGATGCACCATCCAGTGCTGTCAACCGGCCAAAACGCCTGGTGATCGACGCCAGCTCCAGTGCGACGTCGCTCACCTGATCAGAGACCCGTTGGTGCCTCTATAAACGTCCATGGCACACCGAAACGATCCGAAACGTGGGCTGCAAGCGCGCGTACACCGAGCGTCTCTGTAGCATAATGGCCCGCGTATATGACAGCGATCCCACTCTCGTCCGCATCCACCGCGGTGTGGTGTGGTCCCTCACCGACTATCAGTGTGTCGATGCCACGATCGCGCGCTTCGTTCAGGGTTTCGGTACTCGCGCCGGCACCGGTGCAGATTGCCCATGCGTGCGTTCTGCGTCTCGAGTCGATCGGTGTCGTTCGTGCCGAGCCACCGTGCGATCGCGCGAAGGCGTCTGCACGTGCTGCAAGCTCTGTCGTTGCGAGATCGCTCTCACCCGAGACACCGATCGATATCGTCCTGAACCGAGCAAACTCGGCAGACGGCTCCAGTCCAAGCTCGGCGGCAAGCAGCGCGTTATTGCCATACAGCGCATGTCGATCGAGTGGCAGATGGGATGAATAGACTGCGATGTCTCGCGCAAGGAGCGCTCGGATTCGATCGAAGTACTTTCCGCGTATCGGCTGCAGTCCGCCCCAGAACATTCCGTGATGCACTATCAGCAGGTTCGCGTCAGCCTCGGCTGCCGCCATGACTGTGCGTAACGAGAAATCCACCGCGGCCGCGATTCGACTTACAGAACCGCTGTTCGCCAGTTGGAGACCATTCAAGGCGTTCGGGTAATCCGGTACAGAGTCGGTTTCCAACAAGTCGTCCAGATATCTGACGACGAGAGTGGTTGTCGTCATTCCGGCACCTTGAGTGTTTTGGCGTCGATCAGCTTCCGAGCCGAGTCCAGCCTGGCAACCGTTGCTGGCGAGATCTCGGATGCAAACCTGGGATTGGCTACCCAGCGAACGACGCCGTCATTTTCGCCCAGTCGGTAAACGTGACCCTTGAACGCGCCACTCTTCACATCGCGTGCGATGATCATCATTGCTCGTGGAAGATCGATCACGACGCTCCCGAGCGTGACTTCCGGAGCAACTCCGTTCTGGTTGGAGTTGGATCCGATTATACGGACAGTCCGGGACTGGCGTGCCGCCTGGAAAACGCCAAGTCCGGCCGCGTCCGCATCCTGGAATATCACGTCGGCGCCGCGGGCGATCTGTGCGAGTGCCTGCTCACGGGCTGCGCTGGCGTCATCCCAATTCCCGACGTAGGCCGTGAGCAGCTTCACATTCGGATTGACAGACTTTGCACCCGCTTCGAACGCCTTGAATGCAGCAACGACTGGCGGTAGCTGTGTTCCGCCGATCGCCCCAATGACGCCACTGTGAGAGGCTGCACCTGCGACAATGCCGGCCAGATATGCACCGTCCGAAAAGGTGAAATAAACCCCGCCAACGTTCGGCGCCGTTTTCACGCCTGACGTAGTCACGAATACCGTTTTGGGGAACGATGGCGCGACGCGGATCGCTGGATCCTGATACTCGAAGCCGTGTCCGAAAACGAGGTTGTATCCCTGCGCGCCGTACTGCCGAAAGTTCTCGTCGATCTCAGCCGGCGTCTGTGTCTGGACGTTGGAGATGTGTGCGCCGAGCGAATCCCTGATCGCCAGGAGGCCCTGATAGGCGCCCGCGTTCCAGCCCTGATCCGAGATCGATCCCGTCGTCACCAGCGCGACCTTGAATGCATTGGAT
>DATNCZ010000432.1:0-2683 GCA_035553335.1 Gemmatimonadaceae bacterium | reverse complement strand
CGGCAGGACGAGAACGCCCCATGGTGAGCGGGAATCCCGGACGGTTTCACCCGTTCACGAGTCGCGGCGACTTCCACTCGTTTCCATCCGGGCACATGACCCACATCGCCTCGATCGCTGCTGCGGCGGCGATAGAATCGCACGATCCCTGGGTTCGCGTGCTCGGGATCGGCGCGACCACGCTCGTGGGTTGGCAGCGGATACACGCCGATCAGCACTGGACCAGTGACGTAATTGCCGGCACGCTGCTCGGCGATTTCGTCAGCAGCGCAGTGGTGCATCGGTTGCGACGACTACGCGGGCATCCGTTCGGCCTCTAAGCCAATCACGATCGGCAGGAGTCTCGCGATCCGATGCTCAGCCGTCTGTCGAATCCGCCAGCCGGTAACGGAGCCTCCAGAGAATGAAACCAGTGACAACGGCCGCAAGCGCGAGTACTGCTCCAAATTCGCTCAACAGATATTTCGTCCTGCCAGTATTCACCGTCACGGTATCGAAGAATCCCTGTATGAAGAGATTGTGACTCGCGTGCATGATCGCAGTCGGCCATACGCTTCGTGATCGAAGACGCAGCCACGCCATCGGGAAGCTGATCCCGACGACCATCACGACAAAGCACGCGATCGAGTATGCTGCTGGCGTACCGCCGTTGTAATCGGCGAAGATGATGAGAGGTATGTGCCATACCGACCAGATGAGTCCGCTCACGAACGCGGTGCGTGTGAACGTCAGCCCTTCGGCGAGCTTCGGCACCAGAAAGCCGCGCCAGCCGAGTTCCTCTCCAAGCGCGTAAACCACGCTCGTCAGAATGCCGAGGATGATGAATCGCCACGCGGATACGTGAAACCGGCCAAGATCAAGGCCGCCGAACCCGGATATCCACACCGCGCCGTAGGCTGCTGCTGCATAGACGATGGGAAGCACGTAACCGATGATTTCATATCTCGTCGGTCCCCATTTCCATCCCTCGCCACGCACGTTGCGCTGAAAGATCAGGCGTGTCGCGAGCGCCGAAACTCCCGGACACCACATCAACATGAAGACGTAGGAGCCGCCGCCCGCGGTCAGCGTTCCGGCTCTGGCAAATAATACGTAAAAGATGCTGCTGAGCCCGAACGTCAGGATCAGGAACGTGGAGATCTCTCTCGTCAGACGCGGCGTGAAGCGGTGCATCGACTCTCCGGAGGAAATGAGGACCACTGTTTGCTCACGAATTTGCGAACGGCGATAATTTTACCTCAATCTCAGCCAACTGGATGGACCGATGAGCCACCCCGACGCAGGCAGTTCCTCCGCCGTCGTAAGCCACTACGCCGCCACATCGCTCACGACACAGATAGGCGATGCTCTGAACAAGACTGGTCTCGCCGACGATAACGACCTGATCAACTGGAAGGATCTCGCCCCGCTGGATGAATTCCACGTCCGCGGGCTTGCCGCGACAGAAGAGCTCGCGGCGGAGCTGCACATTGCCCCCGAAGCAACGGTACTCGATGTCGGAAGCGGACTCGGCGGCCCCAGTCGGTTCCTGGCCGCTACGTACGGCGCACACGTAACTGGAATCGATCTCAGTCCGTCGTTCGTCGATGGCGCTACGATGCTGTCCGAGCGCACTGGACTCGCACACAGAACGACATTCCGTGTCGCCGACGCGCTCGCGCTTCCGTTCGAGGACGCGAGCTTCGACCACGCTTGGACGCAGCACGTCGCGATGAACATTCACGACAGAGCTCGACTCTACTCTGAGATCTTTCGCGTGCTCAAGCCGGGCGGTCAGCTCGCGATCTATGATGTAATCGGTGGAAACGGCGAACCTTTGATATTCCCGGTTCCATGGGCGCGTGAGCCCGCCATCAGCTTTCTTCTCACATCCGACGCGATGCGCGATGTACTCTCGGCTACCGGATTCGACGTCGTATCGTGGACCGATACGACAGCCATCGCGAATGAGTGGATCGCAAGACAACAGGATCCACGCTCCAGAGCCCCGTCATCGCCTGGAATCGGACTGCATCTCATCACACCGCCCGACTTCCCTGTCATGATGGCGAACCTTGGACGTAACCTCGTCGAAGGACGAGCCCGGATGCTTCAGGCGATACTGAAGCGGCCGGCGTAGCACGTTCCAACGCTGATGGCGCAGTCCGAGTCGATCGACTCGGGCTGCGCCATCGGAAAATCGCAACGCGATCTGGTTTACGGCAATACTACATCGACACCGCTGATCGTCTTACCCGATGTCACCGTCACAGACGGGACGAGCGCGGGATGGTTCAACGAGCCAGTCGGCGGTGTTGCGCGTACCGCGTAGGTTCCAGGCTGCAGCCACATCGCCGAGTACACACCGTTCGCGTCGGAGGTGGTCGTCGCAACCACGTTGGCCGACACCGTATCTGTGAGAGCGGTTCCCGCCTTTAGAATCTCCACGGACGCGTGCGCGGCTGGCGTTCCTGTAGCCGTCGAATCGTGAATCGTTCCTGAGATTCCACCGGTCTCCTCAACTGCAGTCGCGCGAATCACCGGCTTGAAGATCAGGCCGTTCTTGCCGATGCTGTTGCCGCGCATGACGAAGCTGCGACCCAGATCGAAGTCGATGAGCATCTGCGACTTGCCGCTCACGACGGAGAACGGCTGAGCAAGATTGATCTTGATACCGCTCCGTCCGGCACTCGGGAATTTGATC
>DATNCZ010000431.1:0-12607 GCA_035553335.1 Gemmatimonadaceae bacterium | reverse complement strand
ACCGGCGATCGCCGCCGCGACGATCCGACCGTCATCGCCATCGACCGTCAGCCTAACGCTCGCGTCCGCGCCTGGCTCCGCTCCGTCGGCGAGTTGCGCGAAGTCATCACGCTGGTCGTTGCCGACAGCGGCCCTGGCATTCCGTGGAGCGAGTCGGAGCGCGTCTTCGACCCGTTCTTTACCACGAAAGAACCGGGCAAGGGAACCGGTCTCGGTCTCGCGATCGTCGCCCGTATCGTCGAAGGGCTCGGCGGCACCGTTTGGGTGCGTGAGGCACGTGAAGGCGGCGCCGCCTTCGTGATTTACTTCCCGGTTCCGCTGCAGGAACCGGACGGGGACGCACCGATCGACTTTCTTCCGCTCGAGCCCGCGTAGTGAAAATCCTCATCGTCGACGACGAGCCGGGCCTGCGCCAAACGCTCGACCGCATCCTCGGCGCTGAAGGGTACGACACGGCCACTGCGAGTCACGCCGCCGAGGCGCTCGATACGCTTGCGCGCACCGATGCCGATCTCGTCCTGTGCGACCTTCGCATGCCGACGATGGGCGGCCTCGAGTTCCTTGAACGATACGAAGCGCAGCACGGTCGTGGCCTCGTCATCGCCATGAGCGCCTACGGCGACGCCGACACGGCGATCGCCGCCATGCAGCGCGGCGCCTATGACTACATCCAGAAGCCGTTCCGCGCGGAAGAAGTGATCCTCTGCGTGCGGAAGGCTGCCGAGCGCGAAAAGCTGCGCGCGAAAATCGAGCGCCTCGAGGAAGAGCTCTTGAGCATGCGCGGCGACGAGCCGATCGTTGGGCGAAGCCCGTCGCTTGTCGCCGCGATCGCTGTCGCTCGCAAAGTTGCGCGCCATCCGTCGACGGTCCTCGTCACCGGCGAGAGCGGAACCGGAAAAGAGCTCGTCGCGCGACTCATCCACGACGAAGGTCCGCGCGCCGAGAAGTCGTTCGTCGCTGTGAACTGTGGCGCCATCCCTGAGACGTTGCTCGAATCGGAACTGTTTGGGCACGTGAAGGGATCGTTCACCGGCGCCACGACGGACAAGCCCGGACTGTTCGAGGAAGCAGATGGTGGCACGCTCTTTCTCGACGAGATTGGCGAGCTCCCCGCATCACTGCAGGTCAAGTTGCTGCGCGCCCTCCAAGAGGGCGAAGTACGACGCGTCGGCGCCAACACGCCGCGCCGGGTCGACGTCCGCGTCATCGCTGCGACGAATCGTGATCTTGCCGCCGACGTTGCCGTCAACCGCTTCCGCGGCGATTTGTACTATCGCGTCAATGTCGTCTCGATCCGCCTGCCGCCGCTCCGCGAGCGCCGCGAGGATGTTCCCGAGCTCGCGCTGCATTTCCTGCGGCGCCACAACGCGCGCCTCTCGCTTGACGTTAGGCACATCGCGCCCGAGGCGATGCGCATGCTCGGCTCGTATGCGTGGCCCGGCAACGTCCGCGAGCTGGAGAACGTAATCGAGCGCGCGCTCGTCATGGCAACTGGATCGACGGTCGAGCCCATGCACCTCGTCGATCTCACAGCCACGACCACGACGACAACGGCACCGACCGACGCCGCGGTCGCATACACCGACCTGTCCGTGAAGCGGCAGACCGAACAGCTCGAGCGCGTCCTGATTCAACGAGCGTTGGAGCAAACGCGCGGCAATCGAACGCGCGCGGCCCAACTGCTCGAGCTCTCGCACCGCGCTCTCCTCTACAAAATTCGAGACTATGGCCTCGGTGACTGACCACACGCTGAATTCTTTGTTTGCCGTCGGGTTGCGGAGTAGTGCCACCTCTCGTCCTCCCTCGATGGGCCGCCTCGGCCGCACGCGTCGCCGAGCGTGCGACACTGTGTGTATCGCACTCAGAAGCGAATGTCGCTCGTGATGTGAGGAACGATATGAAACGATCTGATGCAGGTGTGACGCTGGTGGAAATGGTGATCGTCTTCGCGTTGATCGGCATTATTACCGCGATTTCGCTGCCGAAGCTCGCGAACAGCACCGATGTGCTGGCTGTTCGAAGTGCACGACAAGAAGTGGCCTCCTACATCAGTCAGGCACGTGCGCTCTCGATTCAGACTGGTCGCATCGCGCGGTTCATCCGTAACGGCAACAGCATTCAGCTGACGGTTACGAACACGAGTGGAGGCTCTACTCTCATCGGGTCGCAGAACCTGGGTTCTGGAAACGGCGTGACCCTCGCTGCTTCACCAAGTGACACCATTACGTTCGACCCGCGCGGCGTGCTCCTCGCCGGCGCGTTCGTAACGTCTCCCAAGATCCGCGTTTCCCGCAACGGCGTGCAGGATTCCGTCTGCGTCGTCGGCTGGGGAAAGGTCTCGATTAGCCAATGCCAACTCGCGCAATGACCAAACCGCGTCGGAATCGCACCGGCTTCACCGTTGTCGAGGTGCTCGTCGCCATCGTCATCATGGCCATCGGAGTGTTAGGCCTGGCCGGCACCGCGAGCAGTGTCTCGCGGCTCATCGGCGGCGGCGCCCAACAGACCATCGCCGCGAACATCGCCATGAGCCGCTTCGAGCAGCTGCGGAGCACGACGTGCGCCAGCATGGCTGCCGGAACGGCCACCAAGCGCGGCATGAGTGAGCACTGGACCGTGACGGCCTCGGGCACCTCGCTCTATACCGCAACCGACACCGTTACGTACACGGCCGCCGGCGGACGTCATCCCTCGCCGCTCGTGTTCACGAGCTACGTCAAGTGCTGAGCGCTCGAATGCTAACGAAGCACGCACGCGCCCGTCGCGGCTTCACGCTCGTCGAGCTGCTCGTCGCGATCGTGCTGCTTGCGATCGTCGCCGGCGGCATGATGGGCATCATCGTCCGTCAGCAGCAATTCTACTCGGGCTCGGCCGGCGTCCTCGAGACGCGCGGCAGCGTCCGCGACGGCATGGCGATGATCACGTCGGACCTGCGTTCCCTGTCGCCGAGCAAGCTGGACATCTACGCCATGGGTCGGACGTTCATCGACTTCCGCCTCAGCACCGGAGCTGCCATCGTCTGCACGATCAGCGTCGACCGAAAAACGGTCACCGTCCCGCCACTCGTGCTGTCGAACAACACAGGCCTAACGTCGTGGATTGCCGCGCCGCAGAACGGTGATTCGGTGTTCGTGTACGACGCTGACACCAGCGCCAATGCGTTCGACGACAAATGGGATCCCAATCAGTTGAACGCCGGCGCAACGAGCGCAGCCAGTTGTCCAAACAGCACCGGACTTACGACGACCAGCGGGGAAGCTTCGACCGGATGGCAAGTTCCACTGCACGACGCGCTCGCCGCGACCGTGCAAGTCGGAGCCGCGCTGCGTTTTTTCCGCCACGCACGCTACCAGTTATTCCAGGCGTCCGACGGGCTGTGGTACCTCGGATTCTATGATTGCCTGCCGACGAGAACGCCGAATTGCACGACGCTCGAGCCAGTCAGCGGACCGTACCTGCCGGCCGCGAACACTGGGCCGAGTGGCTTGGAGTTGACGTACTACGACGCAACCGGCGCCGTGACAACTAACGTCTCACTTGTTCGGCGAATCGGCGTTGTCACTCGCGCCCAGAGCCGAAGCATCATCCATACGCCAGGCCGTACCCAAGGCTACTACCAGGACTCGCTTAGTGTTTTCCTCGCCGTCCGGAACTGACAGATGAACGCATTGAAGAGGAGGTCGACGATGATCGCGCGATCGCGACAACGTGGCTTCGCACTCACAGTGGCGCTCGTCGCCATCGTCATCATCGGCGCGCTCGTTGTCGGCGTGTTCTTCGCTGCCACGCAGGAATACCGCATCGGCCGCAATACGGTGCTCCAACCGCGCTCGCTGACCGCCGCGGAATATGGGCTCAACGACATCGTGTCCACAGGACAATGGGTCAAGTCTTGGAACAACACGAGTATTGTCGGTAAGCTCGTTACGACCCGAGGCTACTCGCCCGGCGATGGCTCGGTGGACACCGTTCGCGTTACGTATGTGGGGAACGGTGAGTTCACGATCACGTCAGAAGGTCGCGTCGGTACTATCGTCGGTGCGCAGGCACGCAAACGCCTCGGCGCAGTCGTCGCGCTCAACTTCCCGAACGTCAAGATGCTTGGTGCGTTGACAACTCGCGGTAGTACAAAAATCGGCGGAAGTTCGTTCATCAACGGCGTCGACGATAGCGTCCAAAACTGGAATTGCCCGCCTCCAGGTGCATCGCTCCCGGGCATCGCGATCGCGGATTCCACACAGATCACGACGTCAGGCTGCAACAATCTGTCATGCGTCGCCGGCAGTCCGAAGATCCAACAAACGCCGCTCGCGAACAACGACAGCACGTACACGCAGTTCGGCAACGTGTCTTTCCAGGATCTCGCATCTAGCGCCAACCTTACGTATCCGAGTGGCGGAACCTTGAACGGCATGGGGCCGTCGTATTTGGGAACGACGTGCAACACGACCGATCAGAATAACTGGGGCGATCCACTCAGGTCGCTCGGCCCGTCGGCGTATTGCTCGAGCTACTATCCCGTCATTTACTCCGCGGGCAATCTGTCGGTCACCGGCGGCATCGGCCAGGGCATGCTGCTGGTCGACGGCGACCTTTCCGTTGCCGTTGGCTTCCAGTTCTTCGGCGTCGTGATCGTCACGGGCCACCTCAAGACGACGGGTACGGGTGGTCACTTCACCGGTGGCGTGCTTGCGCAGAACGTCGATCTCGAGCAGAACACGGTTCTCGGTAATGCCGTGATCACCTACTCCGGTTGCGCCACGAGCCAAGTGATGAAAGCCGTCGCCACACCGATACTCAGCGCGGGTCGCTCGTGGGTCGACCTGTACTGAGCTGACTCGACACCACTTCGGCCGCAGCTAACGCGGCGAAGATTCGATTCGACGAGCGCGCTTCGGCTGATACGATTCAGCCGGAGCGCGCTTTCTTTGGCACGTCCACTCCTGACGGAGGTTGTGGCCGTGACCAAACATCCGCGCCGTCGCCGACACGGCACCAGTCTGATCGAAGCGCTCGCCGCGATCACCATTCTCAGCATCGGCGCGCTCGGCATTGCAGCCACCGGCGTCGCCAGCTTGCGGCTCGAAACCAGCGCCGACCGGCGGTCGCGTGCCGCATCAGCCGTTAGCAACAGACTCGAGCTGCTCCATCGAGGCGGCTGCGTCGCATCTTCGGGCGTTGACAGCGCACTGAGTGTGTCCGCGGCATGGCACACTGCTCTCACCGACAGCATTCAGGACATCGTCGACAGTGTATCTGTCCTCGATCGACTTGCCAATCGGCCGCTCAGAGAAGTCATCCAGTCGGCGGCACCATGTTGAAAGCGCGTTGTCCGCTTCGGGGCTTCACGCTCGTCGAGCTCATGGTTGGATTGCTGGTCGCCACGATCGTCGGCATGGCGGCGATCACCATCGCCGTGCGCCACGAGCACCTCGCATTTGCGCTCGACCAGATCATGGAGTCGCGGCGCGCGCTGCGCGAAGGAGCCGACGCACTGCGATACGATTTGCGTTCGACGGCGCCGCAGCAGGATGCCATCTACTCCATGGGCTCCACGTTCGTCGAGTTTCGGATGGCGACGGGTTTTTCGATTCTGTGCGGGCTCGACTCGACCCGAACGCTCTTGATTTTCCCCGCACGCACAGCGTCGACGCCTAACCTCACATCGTGGATCGTCGCGCCCGAGGCGGGTGACACGGTCATGATCTTCGCGGGATTGGCCGATTCCACGCGCTGGTACACGCACGCCCTCGCATCCGCTCCGACGTCCGGTCGCGCGTGCTCCCCAAACTTCGTTCCGACCGGCACAGGTGCGTCGACGCTCGCGCTTCGAGTCGCAACGCCTGTTGCGAGCGATGTAGGAGCTGGTGCGGTGCTTCGGTTCGTTCGACGCGCGCGCTACGAGCTGTACCGAGCGTCCGACGGCGCATGGTATCTCGGCTTTCGCGACTGCCTTTCAACGCGCGCAACGCCGTGTGCAACCGTGCAGCCCGTGAGCGGTCCGTATGCCCGCACTGGACTACAGCTTCGCTTTCTCGACAGCACGAACGCGCCCACCGCTGATCCTCACCGCGTTACTCGAATCGACATCGTATTGCGGGCCGAGAGCGCCATGGGCCTACACGTCCCAGGAATCACGTCCGGCGCGTTCACGGACTCGGTGTTGTTCACCATTCGTCCCCGCCATTGATCATGCGACTACAACATCTCGCGACGCACCGACGTCGCTCTGGCGCAGTCCTCATTGTGGTATTGGTCATCATCGCCGTCCTTGGCGCGCTCGCGGCGGGTTCGTTCTTCGCCGCGCTGCACGAAGAGCGGATCGATAGTGCGGCGATTGTACGCGCTCGGGCGCTCGCCGCTGCCGAACATGCTGCCTACACGATCATCTCGCCGCAACGCTGGCGCGCGGCGTGGAGCTCGGTGCTTCCGGTCAGGCGCGCCGCGTCGGTCAGCGAGCAACTCGCAGGCGGCGCGACGGCGACCGCGCAGGTGTGGGCGCTCACGCCCTACAGCGCGCTCGTCATTGCTGAAGGCGTTGCCGGACTTCCGCCACGAGACGCACGGCGCCGAGTGTCGCTGCTGGTGTCACTCCAGCGCCCGCGCATGCCGGCTGCGGCCGCCATTGCGTTCGGCGGCCTCTCCGTGGTCGAGGGGTCATCGATCGCCGGTGGAACCGGCGGTGGAGTCGGTGATTGCCTAACGCCAGATTCGGATGTCGCCGCCGTCAGCGTGCCGCCACGCGTTGCGATCGACACCGCCGAATGTTCGCCGCTGCCGTGTTTGCGCGCCGCCGGCGTCGTCCGCGATACGGTGCTCGCTGCTCGACCCGAAACGCCCGAGCAGTTCGGTCAGGTGGACCGCTCATTTCTTGCCAGGGTCGGTCGTCAACTCGCATCTGGTGCCGATCTGTCTCCCGCACCGGTGATCGGCGCGGATGGCGCGTGCGATCCTAACGCTGCTGCAAACCTCGGCGACCCGCTGCGCGTCTTAGGCCCGGACTCGCCGTGCGCAATGTTCTTTCCTGTTGTGCATGCGGAGGGAGACCTGCAGCTGACTGGTGGTGCGGGGCAGGGAATCCTCGTCGTCGAAGGGAACCTGACACTGCTTGCCGGCGCGCGATTTACGGGCGTGATGCTCGTGCGAGGCAGCGCACGCTTCGAGGACGGCGCTCGACTCGATGGGATCGTGTTAGCCGATCGTGTGTCACTCGCAGGTGCATCAGAAATCCATTACTCCGCGTGCGCAGTTGAACACGCGTCGCGAGCCGGTGCGCGACCGTTTCCCGAACTGACACACTCCTGGGCCGAGATGTTCTGACGACCGGCCCGTCTTCCCGCTCGATCGTTACGACGTGTTTCACTCCCGGTTCAGAAGTTACCTCCGTCCTATCGGGTCGTGTGACTGGTAACCGAGCGGACCGCATCCGCAATGGTGCGCACGCCCGTAACTCGATCGGCAACGCAGCCCCTGTTTCACGCGCGCTCACTCCATTCAAACGTACGATCTCCCCATGGGTCTCTTCGGTCGCAAGAAGACATCGATCGGCCTCGACATCGGCTCCGGCCTCGTGAAGGTCGCCGTCATTGAACACGGCAAAGGCGAGCCCGAGTTGACGAAGGTGGCGATCGCTCCACTCCTTGCCGACGCCATTGTCGAAGGTGAGGTGATGGATCCCGGTATCGTCGCTGAAGCAGCGCGCAACGCGCTCTCGGCGGCTGGCATCAGCGGCCGCCCCGTCATCACTGCAGTCGGCGGACGCGATGTGATCATCAAGAAGATCCAGATCGATCGCGTCAAAGAGCAGCAAGCGCGTGAGCTGATTCGCTGGGAAGCGGAGCAGCATGTGCCGTTCGACATGGAGTCCGTCGAGCTCGACTTCCAAATCCTCGATCCGGATGCGGAAGGTCTCGAGATGAACGTGCTTTTGGTCGCCGCAAAGCGGGACCTCATCGAAAACAAACTTCGCCTCCTAACGGACGCCGAAGTAGCGCCGAGCGTCGTCGATGTGGACGCGTTCGCGCTGCACAACGCCTTCGAGGTGAACTACCCCGAAGCGATGAACGGCGTCGTATGCCTCGTGAACATCGGCCACGAGGTCACGAACATCAACATCATGGAAGACGGCGTCCCACTTCTGACGCGTGACATTGCGGTGGGCACGCGTCGATTCCGCGAGGACTTGCAGCGGGAGCGCGGATTGAGCGCCGAGGAAGCGGATGGACTGCTGCAGGGGTACGACCGCTCGCCGCATCTCCAAACCGTGACGGACACGCGCGGCGAAGAGATCGCGACGGGTATCGAGCGCGCGGCGGCGTTCCTCGCCAGCTCGTCGCGCGTGACGAACAAGTTGCGCGCGGCGTACACGAGCGGCGGCGGCTCGCGCGTTCCCGGCCTAACGGACGCGCTGGCAGCGCGTCTTCGCATTCCCGTGGAGCAAGCCAACCCGCTGCAGCGCTTGCGAGTACGTGACGGTGCTTTTGATTCGCTCGTCATCGACGATGTCGCTCCGCTCCTCATGCTCCCCATCGGGCTGGCGCTTCGCCAGGTCGCCTGATCTTATCGCGAAGGCCGCGTAATGATCCAAATCAATCTGAATCCGGGTAGCGCGAAAAAGTCGCGCAGCCGCGGTGCCGGCGTGAACCTGGCCGGTATCGCAGCCGGAGCGGTCTCGCGAGTGAAGGATCCGTACTTACTCGCCGCCGCGGGATCCGCCCTCCTGGCCGTCGCCATCGTGGGCCTCATGTATTGGCATCAGAATGCCCGTGCGTCCGATCTCGACGCGCAGCTGCAGACGGCGCAGCAGGATTCCATTCGATTCACTGCGGTGATCGTGCAGAAGCGAAAGGCCGAGACGCAACGTGACTCGGTGGTCCGGCAGGTCGACCTAATCAAGTCGTTCGACAACAAGCGCTACGTCTGGCCGCATCTCATGGATGAGATCAGCCGCGCGTTGCCGCCGGAGACGTGGCTCACGTCGGTAGTGCAGAGCAACGCGAGCACTGCCGCGCAGCAGGAAGAAGCGCCGCCGACCGCGAAAGGCAAGAAGGGTGCGGCTCCCAAGGGCCCGCCGCCCGTGGACACGACCAGCATCCCAATGGTCAAGGCGCACATCGTCGGTCAGACCGTGGACATTCAAGCGCTCACCCGGTTCATGAAGCTCCTCGAGGCGTCGCCGTTCATTCAGAACGTCACGCTCATCAAGTCATCGATCGTTATCGCCGACGGAAAGGAAGTGACGGAATTCCAGTTGGATGCCTCGTACCAGGCGCCCGATCCTTCTGCGATCAAGACCGTTCCTGTCTCGCTCTCGGTGAGGTAAGCGATGCCTGGGATGCCAAAAGGACAGCGAGAACAGTCGCTCGTGCTCGTGTGCGTGCTCGCGATCGCGGCGATCGGTCTCTACTGGTACATGGTCTATTCACCGCGGTCGGACGCGCTGACGAAGCAGCAGGATCACATCGAGGCGCTCGTCACGATGAACCAGCGCGCCAAGTCCGAGATGAGCAAGGGCAACTTGAGCGAGCTGCGTGCCCAACTGGCGACGTACCAACAGAACCTCTCGCTGATTCGCACGCTCGTGCCGGCCGGCAACGAGGTGCCCGCCTTGCTCGAGCAGGTCTCGACCGCCGCGCGTCATGCCGGGCTCGATCTGGCGTCTGTCGACCCGCAGCCAGTACAGGAAGGCAGCAACTACGACACATACCGCTACGGCATGGCGATCGTTGGCGGATACCACCAGCTCGCTGAGTTCTTCGCGAACGTCGGCTCGTTGCAGCGCATCGTGCTGCCGGTCAATGTCCAACTCATGCTCTCGACCAACGCCAATGCCAAAGCGTCGCACGCCGAAGCGGGTCAGGCCGTGATCGAGGCCCACTTCCAATTGCAGACGTTCGTGACGCACAACCCTGCGGAAGACGCGGACGACCAGCCTCCCGCGAAGAAGGGAGCGAAATCATGACGATGCGCACACTCGCGCTCGCGCCGCTCGTCGCAGCAGTCGTCGGCGTCGCTGCTGCGTCGTTAGGCGCGCAGCAGATCCCGGGAACGGTCGCGAAGAACGCAGCGCGTCGCGTCGCCGCCGCGACCAACGCGCATATCAGCGCGATGCAGAACACAGACGGGCCGGCCTCCAAGCCGGCGCCGGCGCAAGCTCCAGCGACGCCGACGCGCGTCGCCGAGACGAGTCGCAACGTGCGGCTGCCGGACCATCCGAACGCCAACCCGGCGCCAGCCAACGCCGTGCCGTCCGGCGCGCGGGGTCACGCGCCCGGGGCGCACGCCGCTGCGAAGGGTCGTGACACCGTCACGCTCACGACCCCGCAGGGGCCGAATGCCGATGGCACGACGTCGATCTCCGAACGCGGCGGGAAGAACGAGATCGCGCTCACACGCGAAATGTTCACGTACAACCGCGACAGCCGGCGCGACCCGTTCGTGTCGCTCATCGAGTCGGGTGAGCTCCGGCCGATGATCTCCGATCTCAAGCTGGTGACGGTCATCTACGATCCGGCTGGTCGATCCGTCGCCGTGCTGCGCGACTTGTCGACGAAGGAGCAGTACCGTGTCAGGACGGGGCAGACGTTAGGCCGCATGCGCGTGGCGCGCATCGACATCAAGTCCGTCACGTTCACCCTGGAAGAATTCGGATATAGCCGGCAAGAAACGCTGGCGTTCAACGATTCCACGAGAGCGAGGTCGCAATGAGGCGGGTCTGTGCGCTGATCGGAATGACGTTCGCCGCGCTCGCAGCGCAGGCGTCCGTCGCCCGCGCCGCGACGGTCGGCAAGTTAGGCGGTGGTGAGGTGACGTCTCTCAGCGTCGTGCCGGCCGCCGGCCGCGCCGAAGTCGTCGTCGCCGTCGACGGCTCCGTCGACGTCGATGACTTTTCCCTGGCCAGTCCGCCCCGCATCGTCCTCGACCTGCGCGGCGCCAAGCTCGGCGCCGCCGGGCGCTTGTACGATCGCGTCGCGCGCGGCGGGATCACCAACGTGCGCGTCGCGCAGTACCGCGACAACATCGTCCGGTTGGTGATCGACCTCGACGGGCAACACAGCTACACGGTGAATCGCACGCTGAACGAAGTCCACGTCGTGCTCGATCCGAACGGCACGACCAAGACGTCGTTCACCGCCTGGCGCACGTCCGCCGGCAACACCGACTCCTTTGATGCGCCCGAAGCCGCTGTCCCGGCGGATCGCGCCGATACCCCGCGTCATAGCACCGTCAATCTCACGTCGCACGATCGCGCCGCGGGGATGTCTTCGCAGCCCAAGATCACGATCACCTTTCAAGATGCCGATATTCGCGAAGTGATCGCTGGCTTCGCCGTCTTCTCCGGCCGCACGATCGTCGCCGGCAAGGGCGTCACCGGTACAGTGACCGCTGAAATTCGCGATCAACCTTGGGACCTCGCCCTACGCGCGATCCTATCCTCGCAGGGCTACGCGGCCAAGGAAGATCAGGACGGCATCATTTCCATCGACAGCTACGAGAACATCGCCAAGCAGCAAGCCACCGAGCCGCTGCAGACCCGCATCATTTCGGTGAACTATGCGCGCGCCAGCTCGCTGGTCTCGACCGTGAAAGGCCTGCTCTCCAAGGATTGCCCCGCAGGCACCGCAGGCCCGAACGGCGGCGCCAGCACCGAGTGCAAGACGCGCGGTGATGTGAGCGCGGACTCCGCCACGAACCGCTTGCTCGTGACCGACGTTGCATCACGTCTCGAGGATATCGCCAACTACGTGAAGGACCTGGACGTTCGCACGCCGCAGGTCTCGATCAAGACCAAGATCATCCTCGTCGATCGCACGAACATCCAGGACATCGGTGTGAGCTATGACCTGGGCGACAACGGCACGTTCTTCAACAAGCTCGTTCAGCGCACCGATCCGAGCACCTTCAAACCGATCGACTCGAACGGTGATGGTGTCCCCGACGCTGTGGTCGGAACACCGTTCCCCTCGAACACGCAGGTGATCAACATCGGCGGCAACTCGCTCGCAGCGATCTCGAACGCCACGCAGCGCGTGGTCGACCCGGCATTGTCCCTGATCTTCTCCACGGCGTTAGGCAAGTTCAACCTCACCGCGTTCCTCGACGGACTGCAGGAAGTCCGCCTCTCGGACGTCGAGGCCGAGCCGAGCATCGTCACGCTCGACAACCGCGAGGCGCAGATCCTCTCCGGCGAAGAGACGCCGATTCGTATCGTCGACCTTGGCTCTCTCAGTCAGGGCAGCAATGGGGCCCAGGCGCCGCGCGCCACGGTCCAGTTCAAGGAGACCGGTATCATCCTCAAGGTGACGCCGCACATCACCAACAACCGAAAGATCCTCATGACGCTGCACGCGGAGCGCTCGCAGCTCCAGCCGGCGGCGTCCGACCTCGGCTATACGTTCCTCAAGCAGAGCGCGGACAACGAGCTGCTGGTGGGCGATGGCGAGACCGCGGTCATTGGCGGCCTAACGACCACGCAGGTCCAACAGTCCAAGTCCGGTATCCCGCTCCTGGTCGATCTCCCGTTCATCGGCAAGCTGTTCGGCGAGACGCGGACCCAGGAAGACAAGACGGATCTCCTGATCCTCGTCACCCCACACATTGTCGACGA
>DATNCZ010000430.1:0-9097 GCA_035553335.1 Gemmatimonadaceae bacterium | reverse complement strand
GCGCTCAAGCTGGAGAAGCTCGGAATGAGTGTCATCCTGCTGCTGATCGTCATAGTGGCGGCGTTCAACATCGTGAGCACGCTGTCGATGGTGGTGCACGACAAGACGCGCGAGATCGGTATCCTCAAGGCGATGGGACTCCCGTCGTCGGCGATCCGCAACATCTTTCTGGTGCAGGGCCTCGTCATCGGTGCCGTGGGCACGGGGCTCGGTCTCGTGCTCGGTTTTGCGGGTGCGCTTGCACTGGACAGATACAAGTTCATCAAGCTGGACCCATCGGTATATTTCATAGATCATCTTCCGGTGACAACGCAACCGCGCGACGTGATATTGATTGTCGTCGCGAGCCTGCTGATCGCGGCGCTCGCGACATTGTATCCGGCAATTCAGGCGGCCAAGCTGTATCCGGTCGACGCGATTCGGTCGGAATGACAACGGTTCTGGAAAGTCGCGGCGTGACCAAACGGTACATCGGCGGCGACGGCGTTGCACTGGACGTTCTGCGCGGAGTTGATCTGCGCGTCGAGTCGGGCGAAATGCTTGCGATAATCGGGGAGAGTGGCTCTGGGAAGAGCACTCTTCTGCACATACTGGGCGGACTGGACCGTCCGACCTCGGGTGACGTGCTGTTGTCTGATCGTCTTCTGTCCGATCGTTCGGATGAAGAGCTCGCGGCCGTGCGAAACCGTGGTGTCGGTTTCGTGTTCCAGTTTCACCACCTTCTGCGGGAGTTCTCCGCGCTGGAAAACGTTGCAATGCCACTTCGCATCGCGGGTGAGAGTCCAGCCGTGGCCGAAGCGCGAGCGACGTCGCTTCTGGAACGCGTGGGGCTTGGCGGGCGATTGCACCACCGGCCCGGCGAGCTGAGCGGCGGCGAGCAGCAGCGGACAGCGGTCGCCCGCGCGCTGGCGGCGTCGCCGGGTGTCGTCCTGGCGGACGAGCCGTCCGGCAACCTGGACCTCGCAAACGGCGAACGGTTGCACGACCTGCTGGCCGAAGTCGTGCGAGACCTTGGCGTCGGGATGGTCGTCGTCACGCATAACATGTCTCTGGCCGACAGGGCGCGAGCGGTGTATCAGTTGAAGGAAGGAAGGTTGTCGGAAATCGTGCGGGGCGAGGGAGGAGGCTGGATCGGTGCTGTGTGAGGTTTGCAAGGAAAACGACGTGGTCATAACCGTTACGGAGATCGACGGGAACGGCGTGCGTCAGGTTCGGCTCTGCGAGCAGTGCGCCGCCGAGCGCGGACTCCAGGCGTCGGTCTCGGCGCCACCGCCCGCGGTAACCGATTTCCTCCAGTCGGTTCAGCAGCACATTCCGCCGTCGCAGACGGACGCCGTGCGTTGCTCGTTCTGCTCGTCCACGCTGCGCGACTTCCGCCAGACTGGCAGGCTTGGCTGTCCTTATTGCTATACCGCCTTCGAGCAGAGCCTGCGCGAGTTGCTCCGAAAGGTGCACGGGCAGGGGCAGCATCGCGGCCGGGAGTACAGTGGCGCACAAGGCGCGCTCGAAGCGCCGATTCCGGCATCGCCGGACAGGCTGCGCGAGCGGCTCGAGCGGGCGATCCGGAACGAGGAATTCGAACTGGCGGCGTCGCTCCGCGACCAGCTCCGGGCCATCGAATGAGCTTCGATCCGGAAACGCTGCCCGGAGGCGGCCTTGGCTGGATGGACGGGACCGGCGAGCAGGCTGGCGTCGTTCTGTCCACCCGCGTGCGCCTGGCTCGCAACGTCGAGGGCTACGCCTTCTCGGGACGCGCCAGAGAGGGCGAGCGCCTGAGAGTACTGTCGCAGGTCAGGGATGCCTTGTCGGTGATTCCGGCAGCACGGGATGGGGTCCTGGTGCGCGTCGACCAACTGGAGGAGCCCGACCGTCAGCTATTGCATGAACGGCACGTCGTGAGCAAGGAGCTCGCGGCGCTCGATACCGGAACCGCGCCCCGCAGCGGCGCCGCGGTTCACGTCGGGCGTGACGTTGCCATCATGGTGAACGAGGAGGACCATCTCCGGATTCAGGCCATGCGGTCCGGGCTGGATCTGGATCGCGCCTTTGCGGATGCGCGTGACATCGACGTGGAGCTGGGACAGCGTGTCCCGTTCGCGTATCATCGCGAGTTCGGATTCCTCACAGCCTGCCCGACCAACGTCGGGACCGGGCTCCGGGCATCCGTGCTGGTTCACCTGCCCGCGCTCGTTCTTACCAAGGAGATCGGCAGAGTGCTGGTCGGCCTTCAGCAGGTCGGCCTGACGTACCGAGGCTTATATGGAGAGGGCAGCGAGGTCATAGGCAATCTGTTCCAGATTTCCAATCAGACCACGCTCGGGAAATCCGAGCAGGATCTGCTGGATTACCTCCAGGATATCGTTCGGCATGTCATCGAAAAGGAACTGGAAGCGCGCAAAGTGCTCCTGCGGGACGCGGAGTATATTCTAGAGGACAAGTTGTGGCGGGCATACGGCACACTGCGGTACGCGAGAAGCCTCTCTTTCGACGAGGCGATGAATTTTCTGAGTGGTGTCCGTCTGGCCGCCGGACTGAAACTGATCGATGGGTTGAGTGTATACATTCTTAACGAACTCCTGGTATTCACTCAATCAGCGCATCTCTCCGCACGCGAGGGAAGGGTGTTGACAGAGGATGAGGCGAGCGTGGTTCGCGCTGCCTTCGTACGGGAGACTTTGGAAAGGGCTGCCCAATGAACGGATACAACTTCACGGAGCGGGTGCGCAAGGTTCTCGCGATGGCACGCGAGGAAGCTGCGCGTCTGCACCACGAATACGTCGGCACCGAGCACATTCTGCTCGGGCTGATTCGCGAAGGCGAAGGCGTTGCAGCGGCGGTCCTGCAAAACCTCAGCATCGATCTCGACGACATTCAACAGAAGATCGAAGAGACGGTGAAGAAGGGGAAGGCAACTGTCGCTACGGGTCCTGATCTACCCTACACATCACGCGCAAAGAAAGTTCTCGAGCTTGCAATGGCTGAAGCTCGCGAGCTCAATCACTCATATGTCGGTACGGAACACCTTCTGCTCGGCCTTCTGCGCGAGGAGAAGGGGATTGCAGCACAGGTACTGACTGACGCAGGAATCAATCTCGACGAAGCGCGCAAGGAGACGTTGCGTCTGCTCGGCACCGAGCTTCCGCAGGGTGCGGGTGCCGCGGCCACCGCCGGTGCACCGGCCACGCCACCAGCCGCCAAGGGCGAGAAGAAGTCCAAGACTCCCGCACTGGATCACTTCTGCCGCGATCTCACGCAGCTTGCGGCCGAAGGGCAGCTCGATCCGACGATCGGGCGCGCAAAGGAAATCGAGCGCGTCATGGAAATCCTCACGCGCCGGAAGAAGAACAATCCCGTTCTGATCGGCGAGCCTGGTGTGGGCAAGACGGCGATCGTCGAAGGACTGGCGCAGCTGATAGCAACTGGCGAGTGCCCGGATTCGTTGCGCGACAACCGCGTGCTGTCGCTCGACATGGCGGCGGTCATCGCAGGCACCAAGTATCGCGGCCAGTTCGAGGAGCGCCTCAAGGCCGTGATGAACGAGATCGCGCAGAACAAGAACATCATTCTCTTCATCGACGAGCTGCACACGCTCGTTGGCGCTGGCGCCGCAGAGGGCGCGATCGACGCGAGCAACATGCTCAAGCCAGCGCTCGCGCGGGGCGAGCTGCAGTGCGTCGGCGCGTCGACGCTCAACGAATACCGCAAGTACATCGAGAAGGACGGCGCTCTCGAGCGTCGCTTCCAGACTGTAGTGGTCGAGCCGCCCTCGGTCGACGACACGGTAGAGATACTGAAGGGACTGCGCAGCAAGTACGAGGATCACCACAAGGTGACGATCCCCGATCTCACGCTCGTCGCGGCGGCGAAGATGTCGGAGCGCTACATCACCGACAGATTCCTTCCGGACAAGGCGATCGACGTGATCGACGAGGCTGGCGCTCGCGCCCGTCTCGCGACGCAGGCTCCGCCGCCGGAGGTCATCGCGCTCAAGCACGATCTCGAAGGCGTGAACGCAGAGAAGGAAACCGCGGTTCGCGATCAGAACTTCGAGCGTGCAGCGTCGCTGCGCGACAAGGAGCGCGATCTCCAGGCACAGATCAAGCACGCGCAGGAAGATTGGGACAAACGCCGTCAATCGCATCGTCCGGTGCTCGGAGAGGATGAGATCTCCTTCATCGTGAGTCGCTGGACAGGCATTCCGGTTCGACGGCTGCAGGAAGCGGAGACCGCGCGTCTGCTCCGGATGGAGGATGAGCTTCACGCATCCGTCATCGGACAGGACGAAGCGATCAGAGCGTTGTCGCGCTCGATTCGCCGGAGCCGCGCCGGACTGAAGGATCCCGCGCGTCCGATCGGGTCGTTCATCTTCTCGGGGCCAACCGGCGTCGGAAAGACGGAGCTTGCCCGCTCGCTTGCCAAGTTCCTGTTTGCGGATGCGAGTGCGTTGATCCGCGTCGACATGAGCGAATACATGGAGAAGTTCTCCGTGTCGCGGTTGATCGGCGCGCCTCCGGGATACGTCGGCTACGAGGACTCGGGTACGCTCACCAAGGCCGTACGGCGCAAGCCGTACAGTGTGATCCTCCTCGATGAGATCGAGAAGGCGCACCCGGACGTGTTCAACATTCTGCTGCAGGTGCTGGATGAAGGACATCTGACCGACAACTACGGACGCGTGATCGATTTCAAGAACACGGTCGTCATCATGACGTCGAACGTCGGTGCCAAGGATATCACCAAGGGCGGGACGCTCGGCTTCAACACCGGCGAATCGCGCGACTCGTTCGAGCGCATCGTGCAGCGCGTCAAGGAAGAGATGTCGCACACGTTCAATCCGGAGTTCCTGAACCGGTTGGACGACGTGATCGTGTTCCACCCGCTGTCGCGCGAGAACATCCGCTCGATCGTCGACGTGGTTCTGCGCGATGTGCAGAAGCGGCTGGCAGATGAGGAGCTGGTGCTACGCCTCACGGAGTCGGCTGCGGACTTCCTGGTTAAGCACGGCTACGATGACAAGTTCGGCGCCCGTCCGTTGAAGCGGGCGATTCAGCGCTACATCGAGGACCCGCTCTCCGAGAAGATCCTCATGGCCGAGTTTGCCAAGGGGGACGAGATCGAGGTCGACACCGCGGCAGAGGGCGAGAAGCTCGAGTTCCGTGTCATGACCAAGGCGAGCGCGGCGTAGTTCAGCGCGCTCGGGAGGACACGAAAAAGCGGGTGAGGCTCAATGCCTCACCCGCTTTTTCGTGTCCAGTCCTCCGACCGTGCTACTTGCGGCGATTACGGAGCAGCGGTGCCAGTCCGACGATTCCGGTGAGCAGGAGGGCAGCCGAGCCAGGTTCCGGGACCGTGCTGGCGTCCGGTGTAAAGCCCGGATCGTTGTTGGGCGGCGTCTCGCCGGTGGGAGCATTGGGCCCGTCGTTCGGCGGCGGGTTGCCGTCGTTGAACGATGGCGGGTTGCTCTGCGGCCCCGGCTGCTGGGGCGGCGTCACAGTGCCTGTGTCTCCCGGAGTCGTCGTCGTGTCGGCGTGGCTTGGTGGCGTAGCGCCGCCCGTTGGAGCGGGATCGTGCGCGCCTGGGGTCGTCGCCGCGTGGAGATTGAAGCTGGAACCGTTGTCGGACGGATTGTGTCCGGAATGTGTGAAGGCCATGAAGAGGCCTGCTCCGGCTACGGCTCCGGCGCCGGCGATCCATCCGCGGGCATTGTGGTCGCTGCCAGTGTCGGCTGGCGCGCCCGACTGGCCGGACACTACGCTGATTGGGGCAGCAGCGATTGCTGTGGCAAGGAGGAGCTTGGCGATAGACATTGTTGTGTCCTAAGGGACTTTAGCGTAAGAGGACTGTCGGTCGGTCAGCGCCATACATTGGCAAGCGCGGGGCCACGCAGCCGCCGTCACTTTTCTGCTATTCAGGGGGGACAATCGAGCAGGATTCCGGTTATCTCGTCCGGATACGCACCCTGACCGGCCCATCACGGACCCTTCTGCGGGAACATATGTACGATTTGTGGGAGGCGCCCATGCGCCGCTGCAACAGGTGTTGCGTCGTCCCAGCAGCGCCCATGAGGGGGGTTATCACGCGCTGAGCCGGCTTGCTCCGCGGCGAGGGAGGATCGCAGACGAGGGTGGAAACGCGAACCGCCGCTCCGGAGGGGGAGCGGCGGTCGAAGGTGCTTGGCGTCAGTAATGAAGCTGGGCGATCGTGTGGCTGGCCTTCGGGCGGGTGGGGAGAGTGCTGCTCGCGGGCCGGATTGGGTCGCCACGCGCGTGACACATCGTGGTGTCGGCAGCAGGAGCGCAATTCTTGAGTGACGCGGCGAATGGGGCGGCAAAAGAATGCCGTGTGGCGCGCGCAACTTTCCTGCGCCTCGTGGTGTCGTACGGACCTGATGATTGCTGCAAACTCGAGTCATGGATGGATGCGCTCAAACCGACTGCCGTGGTATATTAGAGGGATGTTCAAGTTTGCTGGGAGCCTGCTGGCCTTAGCGCTGGTAGGGCTCCCTTTGTTCGCCCAGGGGGCAGATTCCACGGTCGCGGGCGGCCGATGCTCGGTGCCCGATACAATCACGGTGACGGGCAACTCGCGTGTCGACAACGCGACGGTGCGCGCCACCATAGGCCTGGTTCCCAAGACCACTCTCAACTACCGCGACGTGCAGCGCGCAGTCAAAGCGCTGTACGCAACCGGCAATTACGATGACGTCCACGTCATCTGCACTGTCGACCCAAAGACCAACAAGGCTTCGCTCGACGTACAGGTGAAGGAGCGACCCGTACTCGCGAGCATGTCGATACACGGCGTGGATCAGGTATCGGCGAAGGATGTGAAGGAGCGCCTCGATCTTCCCATCGGAACCGCCGTCGATCCCGCCAAGGTCGCGCTCGCGATCTCGCGCACGGATTCGCTGTACGAGAGCCGCGGATTCTATCTCGCTCGAGTGCATGTCGATTCATCGCTTGCAAACGACCAGTTGACTCTGAGGTTCGATGTCACTGAAGGACGGCGTCTCGCAATTTCCGGCATAGGCGTCACGGGAAACCGCTCGGTTCCCTCGCGTGCGATTGTCGGTGCGATGGAGACCAAGCCGGAAGGATTCTGGTGGTTTCGCAACGGCGAATTCGACGATGCAACATTCGCGGGCGATCTCACCGATCGCATTCCGTCGCTGTATGCGAGCCGTGGCTACATCGACTTCAGGCTGTTGCAGGACACCATGCGCGTCGACAAACAGAACGGCAAGGGTGAGATCCAGCTGAACGTTCAGGATGGTCCGCGCTATACCGTGGGCAACTTCGAGATTCTCGGGAACAAGCGCTTCACCCAGGAGCAGCTTCGCAACTACTTCCCGTTCGATCGCGAGGATCGCTCGCTGGCAGAGAGCGCTCTCGGTCTCTTTCACCACACGTACAAGAACCCCAAGGGCACCTTCGACGAATCGCGCTGGACCGACGCGACGGAGAAGGTGAAGGAGGCGTACAGCAACGAAGGATACATCTACGCTGTCGTGACTCCGGTGGAGGAACGGGTTCCGTCGCAGGATTCGGTGCGCAAGGTCAACCTGCGTTGGGACATCGAGGAAAAGTCGCCGGCGATAGTGAATCGAATCGACATCGCGGGCAACGACTACACCTACGAGTCGTGCATACGCGAGCAGATCGTCATGGCGCCAGGCCAGGTGTTCAAGCGCGACTATCTGATTCGCAGCTATCAGAACATCGCGAACCTGAATTTCTTCGATTCGCCAATGCCCGAGCCCGAGGTCACGCCCGACGAGAACGGCGACGTCGACATCACGTTCAAGGTGAAGGAGAAGCGCACCGGCAACGTGAACTTCGGCGCGTCGATGGGCCAGGGAACCGGCCTCGGCGGATTCATCGGCCTGGACCAGCCGAACCTGTTCGGGCGCTGCAAGCGCGCGCAGCTCAACTGGCAGTTCGGCAAGTACATCAACGATTTCAGCCTCACGTATTCCGATCCCAACATTCGCGACTCGCGCATTTCAGGATCGGTGACCGCGTACGACACCAAGACGCGCTACACCATTGCGGACCTCGGTCAGAGTACCCGCGTCGGTGGTCAGATCCAGTTCGGCTTCCCGGTTCCCAATTCCTACTTCAGCCGCATCTTCCTGTCCTATGGCGGCGAGTCGGTGAAGTACGCGAATGAACAGGGAACGCTGCTCAGCACCATCATAACGAGCTGCAAGAGCTGTTTCCGGTCGTCGCTCGGCGTGTCGTATCAGCATGACACGCGGCTTGGACTTCCGTTCGCGACGCAGGGTGGATTGCAGAACTTCAGCGCCTCGTTCAACGGCGGTCCGCTCGGTGGAACCGCGAACTTCCAGAAGTACACGACGGAGCTCCGCTCCTATGCGCCGCTGGCGTACATCGGCGGGAATCCGCTTGGTGGCGAGCCGATGACGATCGTTGCCGGCCTCACGGCGCGCGCAGGTGCAGTGCTGGGCGATCCTGGACCGTTCTTCTCGTCGCAGTCGTTCGCGCTCGGCGGCACGCAGTACGGTGAGCCTTTGCGCGGCTACTGCGAATTCTCCATCACGCCGGCCGGATATGATCCGTCGGCGTGCGACGGCAACGCCAAGACCACTTCGTTCGGGAACGCGTTCTTTGTAACCACCGCGGAGCTCGGGCTCCGGGTCAATCAGTCGGTGTATCTGGATACGTTCATGGAAGGCGGTAACGTATGGCAGCGGCCGCGGGACTTCGATCCCACGCGCCTCTTTCGCAGTGTAGGCGTGGGCGGCTCAGTGGTGAGTCCGCTCGGCCCTCTTGGTGTCGACTTCGCGTACGGCCTGGACAGGGTCGACGCGCAGGGGCACTCTAACCCGGGGTGGAAAGTCCACTTCAAACTTGGACAGTACTTCTAGGAAAACATGATGAGCAAATGGATGCACTCCGCGATGTTTGCGGCAGCGACACTCGCACTCGCTCCTTCGGCATTCGCACAGGCGACGCCGCTCAAGCTGGCCTATATCAACTCCCAGAAGATCCTCGCGGAAGCGCCGGGTCGGGCAGAGGCCGAGTCGACGTACAACAAGGAGATGGCGACAGCGCGGGCGCAGCTGCAGCAGATGGAC
>DATNCZ010000429.1:0-8564 GCA_035553335.1 Gemmatimonadaceae bacterium | reverse complement strand
TCCGAGGGCGACCGACACGGTGGCGACGGGGACTGCAGTGACGGATAGCGACGCACTGCCGGTCTTCCCCTCGCTCGTTGCGCTGATCGTTGTCGTTCCCGGCGCGATGGAAGTTACCAAGCCCGCGGAATCGACGCGTGCGACAGACGTCGCGCTCGAGCTCCAGACGATCGTTCGTCCGGTGAGCGTGTTGCCGCTCGCGTCGCGTGTCACCGCGCTCGCTTGCGTCGTGGTGCCAGCCACGATCGTTGAGGCAGAAAGCGATACCGTGACGGTCGCCACCGGCGGCGGGCTGCTTGGCGGCGGGCTGCTTGGCGGCGGCGACGCGGGCGAAGTCACTGTGATCGTCGCCGAACCACTTTTACCTTCGACCACGCTCGTGATGGTAGCCGAACCAGTCGACACGCCCGTGACGACACCGGAAGAAGCATCAACGCTGGCCACCAAAGCGTTCGATGACTGCCACGAAACCGTGCGGCCCGTGAGAACGCCTCCCGTGGCGTCGAGAGCAACCGCGGTGGCCTGCGTAGTCGCGCCGACGCTGACGCTCGTCTGACCGAGTGAAACGGTCACCGAAGCGACGGGAGCTTGCGGCGGCGGGTTGCTTCCGCCGCCCGTTGCCGTCACGGCCAGTGTGGCGAGTCCAGAATGTCCTTCACTCGCCGCAGTTACAGTCACCTGTCCAGCCCCAACTCCCGTGGCCAAGCCGGTCATCGAATCCACCGTCGCGACCGCTGGATTTGACGTCGACCACCGAACGGTGCGCCCACTAAGCACGTTTCCCTGCGCGTCGCGAAGCGTATCAACCGCCTGCGCGGTGCCGCCGATCACAACCGACGACGACTCCAGATCAACCACGACGGAGGCCACCGGAGCGGGAGGCAGGACGTCGACCTCGGCGGATCCGGATGCCCCTTCTGCCGAGGCGGTAATCCGCGTCGACCCGGCGGCGATGCCCGTGACCATCCCGCTACTTACATCAATTGCCGCAATGGTTGGGTCAGCGCTCGACCAGGCCACATGCTTGCTGCCGTTGAGCGTGACGCCCGACGAGTTCTTGAGTGTGACGTTCGCCGGGACCGACTGGCCGATCGTCAGGCGATTCGACGTCAAACTCACCGCGATCAGCGCGATGCGGTCCAAGGCGCTTACGCCGGCCGTGGAATCGCTGTTACACGCAACCACCGCGACCACTGCAACCCACGCCGCCAGCCTGCGTGCTCCAATAAGCATCTTCAATGGTCTAGCCTCATCGACAACGGTCTGCCTGCCACTACTGCGAATCGGGCTCGATGGAACGTCAGCGAGCAACCTCGAACGATTCTGAGCACTGAGAGCCCAGACGGCTTCGACGCGCCACCCAGAGCCAAGCGACGCCAAATCAATTCACCCAATACGACACCAAGCGCGCGAACGAGTGCTTGCCTGTTGAGACGAGCGCGCCGCACGTCGGATACGACGTGGTCATTTTGACGAAACATGATAGAAATTCCCGTGCGACAAACGGCAGCCATTGTGTGATTGCCCTCACACAACGCACTGTGTAGCGATTTAGCGAGGCTCAAATTCGACGCATGCACTTCGAGCCGTACACTTCGACCTGCACGGAGTGCCTCTGGGAATTGCTATGCCAGAGCACGCAAAATCGCGTGCAATTCCGCCCACGTGACACAGGTCACGATGGGGTCGCGTACGGCTGGCCAACTCCCCGCGCCTCATGAACGCAGCCGATGATTCGAGAACTTTAATCGCGAGGCTGCGCAGCGTCGATCGAAGCCAACGGCCACCGCCGTCGGGCCTAGCTAGTTACCGAACCTTTCGGGCGGCGACCGCCGCGGAGCGCGCGGACATATCGGTCCGGGATAAAGCATCTCGTCAGCCGGAGCGCACGTCGGTCCAATCGCGGGCGATAACAGAGGCTGGCGAGCAGATGCTTGATCGCGAACCACGTCCGGCCATGGTCCAGTTCGGCTGAGCCGACCCAAGCATGACACTCGGCCAGCCTGCGTCGAAGGTCTGCGGCCGGCATCGCACGGCGTCTTTGAGGATCAGCGGTGCGAGCGCGGACGGTTCGAAGATCGTTGTAGGCGAGATGTACCAACTGCTCCGGCGCGGTGAGCTGGTCGCTCGCACCTACGCGATACCGCACGGCAGCTGCGTCAATCAGCGCGACGGGGCCGAGCGCGCAGACGCGAGAATAAAACTCATAGTCCTCGCCTCCGTGCCTATACGACGGATCGAAGCCTCCCGAGCGCCCAATCCACGAACGTCGTATCAAGACCGTCGGCGTGTGAAGCAAGTTTCCGTAGAGAATCGCGACGGAGAGATCGCCGACAAGGATGGGAGCGACGACAGACGAATCCGCCAAGTTTTTGCGGACATCGGCGACAGGCGAACTCTGCCGCATGAGGGTCGGGAAATCGATAAGCTGGTACGCGCCATACATCTCGCGCAGGTATCGGTGACTTCGGACGTCGCCGGTATCGTCGACCGCAATCATGTCAGTCCAGGCAAGCCCGGCCTGCGGGACCCGACCGAGTGCTTGGACCTGAGCCTCAATCTTCCACTCGAGCCAGGTATCGTCGGAGTCGAGGAATGCAACCAACTCTCCGCGTGCGTGAGCGATCGCGGTGTTGCGGGCGACCGCCGGACCCGCGTTTGTCTGTCGAATTGCACGCACGCGGGGCCCGAGATCCCGGAGGACATCCGGAGTCTCGTCCGTCGAGCCGTCGTCGACGACGATGACCTCGAGCCGCTCGTACGACTGTGCTAGCGCGCTGTCGATGGCCCGGCGGAGGATCCGCGCCCGGTTGAACGTTGGGATCACGACGCTTACGAGACCGGGCTCGGCCGGATATTCGAACTCGATGGGAAAGGCCGTCATCCGCAAAAGCACACTCGACTGTGGCTGGCCATCGGGCATCGACGACCACTCAGCTAGGTACGCCGCGCGGCTACGGCCCGTCGGAACTCACGCGCCAGCGCGATGGAATCGAGCGGCGTCACAGCGATGCGCTGGATTCTTCGACCGGCGATTGGGAGGCCGGTGCGCGATCCGCGCGACGAAGCGCATCCACGCGTTCGGTAGCCCAAGTCGCGATGCCGCCAACCGCGCTCGCGATCGCTGCACGTGCCGGGTGCGGCGCGAATCGCCACTCCTCACCGACGTCGATGACATCGCGCGAGAAGTATTGTTTGAAGCGTGAAATTCCAGCGCGCGGATCGCCGTCCGACGCAGGCGTGATACCGCCAAGGTCGAACCAGGAGGCACTCGTGTGGTCATGCGCCCAAGTGATCAAGTTCCAGAGCGCTGCATACCCTACCGGCAAATTGCCGAGTTCCGGGTGCCGCATCGATCCGCCGGCCTCATAAGTAGCGCGGGATCCGTCTGACACACCCCACGCATACGATACGAGCACTTCTGACCCAGAGTGGACGGGGGCGAACACTCCGACCAAACGCGAGACTGTAGGCTGCTCGGCTGACAACGAGATCAGCCCCTCCCACGGCGCGTCTCGCTGAGTTGACCCCGTTCGATGAAAGCTTGTTCGCGACAGGTCTCGAATCTGCGCCGCCCACTTCGGGTGATCGATGGTTCGGATCCGCAAGTCGTGCTTGGATGCCGCCCGAATGTGGCGGCGCGCGGTCGCATGTAAGCCCGCAAAGATCTCCGCCTGGCCGCGAGCCAAATCGATGGCCGCAGTGTGCGAATACAGCCGGGGAACTGCGACGCGCTCGAACCCGTTGCGCGTGAGCGAGCGTGCGAGCGAACGCCTGGCGTCGGCGCTTCGGTCAAAAACATCGACAGCCACCCGAAGACATCGGGAATCTTGGCGCCCGATTGCGACGATTTCCGAAACGAGAGCATCGTTGACACCTGCGTTCTTAGCGCCAGCCAACCGTTCGACGCGATAGATCTTATGCCCAGGTAGCGCACGACTATTTCCAATGCTCACAGAAGCGGCACCGACAGGTCCGGCTGTGGGCTCACGCACGACGATGAGGATGGAGCCGTGATTATCGCCGAGCCTTTGCCAACGCGCTCGCTGCTGGAAAGGGAGCAGAATTCCGGCGCGTTCGAGTGCGATCTCAGCGGCCGCCCTTTCTGCGCTGAGTCCAGTAATCCGATCGGTCGCGAACCGATGTACAGACGGCTGCTCGGAAACGAGATTCAAGAGCGATGTGCGCTGTCGAATGGACGGTGGCCATCGGAGGTGCTTGCCGATGATGAGCGCTCCAAATCGCCAGGCATGCGTCGACGCACGCCTCGGGCGAATGGTGGCCCTCTACTTCTGGGTACAGAATATCATCGGCGAGACGAGGCGTAAAGCTTCTTTCATATAAAATTGCTCAATTAAAATGGGTTGCCACAGGTCGGGAGCCAATCCAATTAGGACGTCCGTTCACCGCGTACAGGTCACCGCGAGCTTCGTTCGCCGAGACCGAGTTGCACTGGTTGGCGACACAAGGCACCGGTTTCCAAAACAGCGTGACGCTCTCGTTGTGCCCGCGGCAATCAAAACCGTATCGGTCCGCTGGTCACCGGCGCTTGCTGCGCGAGTTCCGCGCAAACGGACCAGCAGACTCAATTCGATGGAAGCGCGTCGATTCCCTTTCGACCGATCACCGCCTGGCTGAGTGTGATCAAAAATCGCACAATCAATTGACAGGTAATAGTTTATGCACCAAAGTCGAGCTTGCGCGTAGCGTCTCCGCCTTTACGTTCATAAATGGCCGATGGGTCGGCTGGCGCCTGCGCTCTCGGCGGCGTTGCTGCCCCGAAGACGAATTGACCGACTTGATCGTCCTTCCCCGTGAGGCGCCCCACGCAAGCGCCGCAACTCGCCACAAGCCAATCACTCCTCAGCATTCCGAGCGCCGCCCATGACGGTTCTGGACCAGCCTCCCGCGCCACTCGCCAACGCCGCTTCGACACTCCGCTCCCGCGCCCAGATCGCCGCTTCCGTCGCCGCCGAGCACGCCACAGCCGTCGATCGCGAGTCCCGCTTCCCCGCCGAGACCTTCCGAGCGCTCAGAGAGCAGCGCCTTCTCAGCATGCTCGTCCCCGCCGAGCTGGGCGGCGACGGAGCCACGGTCTCCGATGCCGTCGACATCTGCTACATGCTCGGCATGGCCTGCGGCTCCTCGGCGATGATCTTCGCCATGCACCAGATCCAGGTCGTCATCCTGCTCCGCCACGCGCAGAACAGCCCCTGGCACCAGCAGCTGCTCCGGCGCCTGTGTAACGAACAGTTGCTGTTCGCCTCGTCGACCACCGAGAACCAGACTGGCGGTGTGGTCCGGGCAAGCTCGTGCGCCGTCGAGCGCGACGGGTCGCGAATGGCGCTGACCAAGAATGGCACCGTAATGTCGTACGGCGCCGAGGCCGATGGCATCCTGCTTACTGCCCGCCGCGCTCCCGACGCCCAACCGTCCGATCAGGTTCTCGTCGCGTTCGTCAAATCCGACTACGAGCTCGAGAAGATCAAAGACTGGGACACGATGGGTATGCGCGGCACCTGCAGCACCGGCTACACGCTGCGGGGCACCGGCTCCGTCGATCAGGTGCTGCCGCAGTCGTACGAGCGGATTCACCCGCAGAGCATGGTGCCCATCGCGCACTTGACCTGGAGCGCCGTCTGGGCGGGCATCGCTGCCGGCGCGGTTGGTAAGGCACGCCGCTTCGTTCGGAAAGGAGCGGCAGCCGGCAATGCGCAGTCCGCTCCGGGCGCCGCTCATCTCACCCGGGCAATGATGTCGCTTCGGGGACTCCGTGGAAGCATCGCATCCGCGCTGGCCGCCTACGAGACCGCCGCGGTGACCGACGACCGTCTCGAGGCGATCGATTTCCAGACGGGGATGAACCTGCTCAAGGTCCACTCCTCGGAGACAGCGATCGCGACCGTGATGGGTGCGATGCAGGCCTGCGGTCTGTCTGGTTATCGCAACGACGGCGAGTTCAGCATCGCTCGCAACCTGCGCGATGTCCTGTCGTCTTCCATCATGATCAACAACGAACGTATTCTGAACGGCGCCGCGAGCTCACTTCTCCTGTTCGACGTTCCTGCGGCCCTGAGAGATTGACCCTCGGCTCCTTGTCGCCTGCCTCGCCTACCGCCAGCGCGCTTCTTCCGCGGTATTGCCTTCGTCTTTCAAAATCGGATTGCTCCAGGATATGGCCACCAAACAGGTAGCTTCAGACCGTCTCGAGGCCATCACCTCGTCCGTGCTCCAACCCACCGCAGCCAACGGCGTACAGGGCCGCACCGGACCGTTCGAAGACGTGGTTGCGGGAATGACCGCGATGATCACCGCGCAGCGCGAGCCTGGAACCGAGGTGCTGCGCTTCCCTCCCGTGATGAGCCGCGCCCTGCTCGAGAAGTCGGGCTACTTGAAGAGCTTTCCCCACTTGCTCGGCGTGGTGAGCTCGATGCACGGCACCGAGTTGGAGATCCGCGCCCTCGTGGAGGGCAGGTCCAGCGGCCGCAATTGGGTCGAGGGCCTCGAGCCGACCGATCTCGTGCTGACGCCTGCCGCTTGCTACCCCGTCTATCCGATCATCGCCGCACGCGGCCCTGTGCCGCGATCGGGCGTCATCGTCGACGTCGAGTCGTACTGCTTCCGTCGCGAGGCGTCGTCCGAGCTCGGACGCATGCAGGCGTTCCGGATGCGCGAGTACGTCTGCATCGGCGCGCCCGAGACGGCGCTGGCCTTTCGTGAGCGCTGGAAGGCCCGTGCTCGGGACATGGCGACGCGCATCGGCGTTCCCTTCAACCTCGCGCCGGCAAGCGATCCATTCTTCGGTCGCGCTGGCAAGCTGATGGCCATGAACCAGGTCGAACAGGCGCTCAAGTTCGAGCTGCTCATTCCGGTCAATTCGGAAGAGGAGCCGACGGCCTGCATGAGTTTCAACTACCACCAAGACCACTTCGGCAGCACCTGGGGCCTCAAGACTGACGACGGAGCCGTCGCGCACACGGCCTGCGCCGCATTCGGTATGGACCGACTCGGCGTCGCGCTCTTCGCTACACACGGCCTCGATTTACAGGCGTGGCCCGCCAAGGTCCGCGAGGCCCTTTCGCTCTGATGCGTAACGAGACCATCGCGCTGCACCACGGGTACGAGACCGAAGGAACGACCAAGGCCGTCGCGGTTCCGATCTACCAGACCGCTGCATACGAATTCGACAGCGCCGAACACGCGGCGGCGCTGTTCAATCTCGAGGAAGAGGGCTTTCGCTACACTCGCATCAACAACCCGACGACGGCGGTGCTCGAACGTCGGGTGGCCGCGCTCGAAGGCGGGCTCGAGGCGCTGGCCGTTGCATCCGGGCAGTCGGCGATGCACTTCGCGACGCTCAACGTCACGGAGCCTGGATCGAATCTGGTGTCCGTGCCGCAACTGTACGGCACGACGTACACGCTCTTCGCGCACATCTTTCCCAAGCTCGGCGTTTCGGTGCGGTTCGCCGCCGACGATCGTCCGTCGTCGATCGAGAAGCTGATCGACGCGAAGACGCGTGGAGTCTACTGCGAGAGCGTCGGCAATCCGGCGGGCAACATCTGCGACCTCGAAGCGCTCGCAAACGTCGCGCACAAGCATGGCGTGCCGCTCATCGTGGACAACACGGTCGCGACGCCGATTCTTCTCAAGCCGATCGACTTCGGCGCCGACATCATCGTCCACTCGCTCACCAAGTTCATGGGTGGGCACGGTACGACGATGGGCGGCATCATCGTCGACAGCGGGAAGTTTCCTTGGGGCAAGCACGCCGACCGCTTCCCGATGTTCAGCGAGCCGGACAAGTCGTACCACGATCTCGTCTACACCGAGCACTTCGGCGCCGCAGCGTACACCGGCCGACTCCGCAGCGTTTATCAGCGGACGATGGGATCGGTGCTCTCGCCGCTGAATGCATTCCTGCTGTTGCAGGGGATCGAATCGGTGGCCGTGCGCATGGACCGCCACGTCGAGAACGCCCAAGCCGTCGCCGAGTTCCTACGCGACGATTCACGCGTGGAATGGGTGAACTTCGCCGGCTTCCCCGACAATCCGTATTACGCGTTGAACCAGAAGTACCTCTGTGGGCGCGCCTGCTCGCTCATGACCTTCGGCATCCGCGGCGGCTTCGCCGCGGGCACCGCATTCTACAACGCGCTCGGGTTGGTGAAGCGCGTGGTGAACCTCGGCGACTCGAAGTCGCTCGCCTGTCATCCAGCGTCCACGACACACCGGCAGATGTCCCCCGATGAGCAGGCGAAGGCGGGCGTGACGCCGGAGATGATTCGGCTGAGCATCGGCATCGAACACATCGACGACATCGTGGCCGATCTCGACCAAGCGCTAGCTGCCGCGCGGCCGTGAGCAGAGCCGAACGAAGCGAGCCGCTCGAGCTGGCGGTCGTGAACAACATGCCCGATCCAGCGCTCCAATCCACGGAGCGCCAATTTCGCGAGCTGATCGACGCTGCGGCCGATGGTCGGGCGCTACGCGTCCATTTCTTTTCATTCCCAGAACTCATCCGCGGAGCGGAAGGGCGCGCGTACGTTGCAGAGCATTACGAA
>DATNCZ010000428.1:0-2861 GCA_035553335.1 Gemmatimonadaceae bacterium | reverse complement strand
TCGTCGTCGAGCAGCGTGACCATCGCATCGGCGAGTGCGTCGCGGTCCCCGCACGGCACCATCAAAGCCTCGCGTCCATCCTTGACGACGTCGCGGAAACCGAGGATGTCGGAACACACGACCGGGGTCTCGCACGCCATCGACTCGAGCAGCGTTATTCCGAATGACGCCTTGGTGGTCGGACAGGCGTACATCGCCGCGTGTGCGTAGTAGCTCGGGCGTGCCTTCAGCACCGATCCGACGAACGTGATGTCCGGATCGTCGCCAGCTGCGCGGAAATAATGCTTGCGTAGCGGACCGTCTCCGACGACCACGAGCTGTGCTTCGCGTTGCTTGCCGCGCACGCGCTTGAAGGAATCGATGAGCGTCGTGAGTCCGTTGCGTGGATCGAACCGCCCGAGGAAGAGAATGGCCGGAACGTCGCGACGCAGCCCGGGTGGCAGTGGTGCGTGTGGATTGAAGAGATCGATGTCGATGCCGTTGGGGATGATGGTCCAGTCGGCTTCGAAATAGCGATCGAGGGCAATTGTCGTGGAGTGCGACACGGCTATGGCGACTTCCAGCATGTCGAGCCGGCGCTGAAAATATTTGCGCCCGAGCTGATATCCGACTGATTTATCGAAATAGGTGTGGAAGGTACCGATGGTGGGGCAGTCGGCTTCCTCGATCGCGAGGATCGGAAGGATCGGGCTGAGAGGCGAGTGAACGTGGACGATATCGTAGCGTCCCTCCTGCAGGACCCGGCGCATGTCCTTGCGGAGCGACAGGCCAACCGTGATGCGGGCCTGGGAGCCGTTGGCATAGATGGGCTGGCTTCGTCCAATCCTGATGACACCGTTTTCCGCGACCGCGCCCGGCAGATTGGACGTTATGATGTCGACGTGGTGGCCCAGTTTTCGAGCTTCACGGGCAAAAAAATGGACGTGCTCGCAGATGCCACCCAAATGTGGGTAGTAATACTCGGTGACCAGCGCGATCCTCAGGGGGCGAGGCGGCGCCAGGTTGAGGCTCGGGCCGGCGATTGCCGACGAATACACGCTACTGGCCAGGGGTGGCCTCAAGAGCGGCATGGGCAGCGGCGAGCCTGGCAATAGGAACCCGGTAGGGTGAGCATGAGACGTAGTCAAGGCCGGTGGCATGACAGAATGCTACCGAGCGCGGCTCGCCTCCGTGCTCGCCGCAGATGCCCAATTTAATGCCCGGTCGGGCCTTTCGGCCATCCTCAACCGCGATGCGGATCAGGCGGCCGACTCCGACGGGGTCCAGGGTCTGGAAAGGATCATCCGGAAAAATGCCACTTTCTACGTAAGAAGGAAGGAACCGTCCGGCATCGTCGCGGCTGAGTCCGTAGGTCGTCTGGGTCAGGTCGTTGGTCCCGAAGCTGAAGAATTCGGCCCGTTTGGCAATTTCGCCCGCGGTGAGCGCAGCCCTTGGGAGCTCTATCATAGTCCCAATAAGGTACGGAACGGTTTCCCCCATGACACCCAGAACCTGCTCGGCGGCATGCTCGAGGATGGCCCGCTGGTTGTCGAATTCGGTGACCGCGGAGACGAGGGGGACCATGATTTCCGGGTGCACGTCGATGCCGCGGCGTTTGGCCTTGACGGCGGCCTCGAAAATCGCCCGCCCCTGCATCTCGGTGATCTCGGGGTATGTGATCCCGAGGCGGCAACCGCGGTGGCCCAGCATGGGATTGGTCTCGCGCAGATTTTCCACGATCCGCTGCAGGTCGTTGCGGGGGATGTCCAGCGTCCGCGCCAGGAGCTTGCTCTCCTCACCGCCGTGCGGCAGAAATTCGTGCAACGGAGGATCCAGCAGCCGGATGGTGACCGGAAGGCCGTCCATCGCCTCGAAAATCCCCTCGAAATCGGCGCGTTGCATCGGAAGCAGTTTCGCGAGCGCGCGCCTGCGACCGGCCTCGTCGCGCGCGACGATCATCTCGCGCATCGCGTTGATGCGCTCGCCCTCGAAGAACATGTGCTCGGTCCGGCAGAGGCCGATCCCTTCCGCGCCAAAGTTGCGGGCGATGCGTGCATCGCGCGGCGTATCGGCGTTCGCGCGGACCTTGAGCGTGCGAACTTCGTCGGCCCAGCCGAGCAGCTGTGCGTAGGCCTGGTACAGCGGCGCCGCGCTCTCACGCATCGTGCCGTTGGTGACCTGCACCACCTCGCTCGGAATCGTCGGGAGCGCACCGGAAAACACGCGGCCAGTCGCGCCGTCGAGCGTGATGTAGTCGCCCTCATTGACGGTCTGGTTCCCGACAGTGAAGCGGCGATGCTCGAGATCGACGTGAATGTCGCGACAGCCAACGACGGCACACTTGCCCATTCCTCGCGCCACTACCGCTGCGTGGCTGGTCATCCCCCCGCGCGCGGTGAGCACCGCGCGGGCGGCAACGATTCCGTGGAAATCCTCGGGCGTTGTTTCCTCGCGTACGAGAATCACGGCGGTGCCATCAGCCGCACGCGCTTCGGCGATGTCGGGATCGAATACCGCTATTCCACTTGAGGCGCCGGGACTCGCGGGGAGGCCGACGCACAGTGTTTTCGCGCGCGCGGCGGGATCGATGATCGGATGGAGCAGCTGATCCAGTTGTCCAGCTGGCACGCGTCGTACGGCGTCGTTTTGCGTGATCAGTCCTTCATCGACCATGTCGCGCGCGATGCGAACGGCTGCTGCTGCGGTTCGCTTTCCCGTACGTGTCTGCAGCAGGTACAACTGGCCGCGCTCCACCGTGAACTCGATGTCCTGCATGTCGCAGAAGTGACGCTCGAGTCGGGCCTGCGTATCCATGAGCTGCTCGAACGCGGCGGGCAGGCGCGTGGCCATCTGATCGATGGCGATCGGAGTGCGGATGCCTG
>DATNCZ010000427.1:0-11457 GCA_035553335.1 Gemmatimonadaceae bacterium | reverse complement strand
TCGCCAAAGTGGAAGTGCGGTATGAGAGTGTGTTGCGTTAGATGAACGGCGAGATATCCGACTAGTACCATCCAGCCCGCGGCCGCGCCGTGCGTCGTAATCGCGTCCGGGATCATGTCCACGACCGCGACGGATATCATGAAACCGCCGGAGAACGCGATCATCATGTCGAGATCGCGCGGGCTCCATACCCGCCGGCCAGTTACGAGTGCAGCGCCCAGCACGTTCGCGAGTGCGGCAGCTATCGCCGCAATCAGCGCGGTTACGCTCATGGTGCGCGCGTGAGCGATAGCCGCTCGGCCGCGGTAACGAGTGCCGTGGTGAGCGCGGCGGCCGGTGAGCGATCCCATGGCTGGCCACGCCAGCCTCTTTCCGCCACCGCACCGTATTGTTCAAGTCCAAGCGCCTGCAGCAGATACAACCAGCGGTCGCTGCGGCCGAACGCATACAGGTCCAGCTCCGCGGTCAACGACAGTTGATCTTCCGGCGTGAAGATCGTGATGTCCACGCCCGCATACGTCGCAAGTGGCACCTTGAGCCGCGCGATCGCATCCCGGACGTCAGGTAGCGCGATGTCGACGCCGTTCCACGTGATCTTGCTGCGATGATCGGTGAGCGCGACATCGACAGCCGGCGGAAGATGCTCTGCAAGCAGATGCGTGAGATCGACCGCGCGCTCCGCATTCGCGGCGACGTGCGCTTCGAAGTAACCTTCCCGGGATTCCTGGAAGGTGAAGCCGTCGTGACCGGAACGAAATCTCCGCCAGACGGTTGTCTGCTGCGGTCGGCTGCGAAAGATCATGCGTCTCCCCGTGCACGGCTCAACAACATGTCGGGCGTGTTCCGACTGGGATCTTCGAGAACGTACTGCAACAAGGCGCGCAATGTCTGGCCCAGCTGCCTTCCCGTGATGCCGATCGCGTGAAGGTCATCGCCGTTGACCGCAAGGTCCGAGACTTCAACCGGATCGCGATATGCGATCCGAATCGCGCGGCGATAAACGGACTCCACACGCTCGCGCGATGGTGCCGGCCGACCCCGTTCCCGCTCGGCCCACCAGTGAGCGTCAGCGATGCGCAGCAGTGGAGCGAGCCGCGTGCGGCCGGCATGGCCCGCCCAGGAACGCAATACTGAATCAGCCGGCGCCTCGGGGCGCATCAGCTCGTTCTTCATTCCACGTCCCATCTCGTGCCAGCGCTCAACCAGGCCCCCGACCCATGCGGCATCCGCGTTCGAGAAGCGCAACGCTTTGAGCATGGCGTGTACCGTGCCAGGACGAGCTGCCGAAAAGAGTCCCGCGAGGCGAAGCTGCAAGCGCTGCGGGCGCCTGGCAAGTTGCGGAAGGCGCAAGTGATCGAGCGCCAGCAGCTCCACGTCTGTAATTCCCGCGAGACCCGGAACGAGTTCCGCAAACGCACCGCTGTCACGCCACATCCGGAATGCGGTGCTCGGCAACGCCACCTGATTCATCGTCTTGACGATCTCCTGCTGCACGCGCTCTGGCGAAAGTCTGCCAAGGTGCGGTGCACTTACGAGAATCGCCTGCCACGTTGCAGTGTCCACGGTGAAGCCGAACCGCGACGCGAAGCGTATCGCGCGCAGTGCGCGCAATCTGTCTTCGCGCATGCGTTCCTTGGCAATCCCGACAGCGCGGAGAACGCGCTCCGCAAGGTCGCGTTGGCCGCCGAACGGATCGCGCAGCTCGTCGCGCGACGGCGAGTACGCGATCGCATTGATGGTGAAGTCGCGGCGCGCTAGGTCATCCTCGAGGGATTCGCCGAACTTCACTACGGCGTGCCGTCCGTCGGTTTCGACGTCGGATCGGAACGTGGTGACCTCGTGCATGATGTTCTTCTCATCCAGCACGCCGATCGTCCCGAATTCGATGCCGACGGGTACCGTGCGCTTGAACAACTTGCGAACCTGCAACGGCCTGGCACTGGTGGTGAGATCCCAGTCGAGGTTGGGGATGCCGAGCAGCGCGTCGCGCACGCCACCGCCAACGCACCAGGCCTCGTAACCTGCGGCTTCGAGTACTCGCGTGATCTCGACCACGGTTTCCGGCGGTTGCATCAACGGCATGCGATCTCAGCTCGAGAACAGTGCGCGCAATTCCCCGTCACTGACACCAGCGCCCAGCGCCAGCATGAGATCGATGCGCGCCTGCTGCGAACGACGGGAACCGGCCAGAATTGCTCCCATGTCTTCGAGCGTGCGCCCGCCACCCGGATACGCGTACGTGTGACCTACGCGTCCGCCGCCCGTACGCGACGTTATCACTACGGGCTTCCCGTCGGCGATGTAGCGGCCGATTCCCGGCACCATTTCCGGCGGCACGTTACCGCGGCCCATCGCCGCGATCACCGCTCCGCGCGACTCGTCGCGCACCGCATCCAGCAACCGGGAGTCGCAGCCGGCGGACGCGAAGAAAATGTCGACGGGTGTCGCCGGCGCGACTGGTATGATTGGCGGAATCAACGCAGGCAGCTCGCGCCGGAAGACAACCTCGCCTTCATCGAGATATCCGATCGGGCCCAACCCCGGACTCTCGAACGCATCGAGCAGCTGTGTATTCGACTTGGTGACATCGAGCGCCGTGAAGATCTGCCCGCTCAGAACCACCATTACGCCCTGGCCCACCGACGCGGGACTCGCTGCTACGTGCACCGCTTCGAACAGGTTCGCCGGTCCGTCCCAACCGAGGTCGCTCTGCGTGCGCATCGCACCAGTGAAAACTACCGGCTTGGGCGACGACAGTGCGCGCGCAACGAAGTACGCCGACTCTTCGAGCGTGTCGGTACCGTGGGTGACGACGACACCCGCAACTTCATCGCGCGCGAGATGCTCCGCTATGCGATTCCGGAGTGCCCAGATACGCGCGACGTTCATGTGCGGGCCGGGAAAATGGCCCCAATCCTCGGTCTCCACCGCACTGGTATTGTCGATGCCGCGTGTCGCCTTCACGATCTCCGCACCGGTCAGCGCGGGTGTGTTGCCGCGCGCCGTCGGATCGTTCCGCATTGCGATCGTGCCACCCGTGAACAGGATGACTATCACGCGGCTGACTCGTCCGATGGCAACGTCGCCACCACAGAGTTCAGAATCGCAACCGAGCCAGCGTCCATGTCGCCGCCCGACAGCGCAACGAGCTCGCACGCGTACGTCACGAGCGCATCCACGACGAGCAATCCGGGCGCAGCCCAACGCTCCTCGCACCCACGCTCGAGCAAACCGCGAAGCTCACGCGAAGCGGCATCGGTGAACACCGACGGCGCATCTGCGATCGACGCAGAGCGCCAGTCGGGCGGGAGCACGGCGCGGATGCGCACGGCCAGCTCCTGCGGTACGGATTCGAGCTTGCCGTCCAGCCACGCTCCCAGCGACTCCGACGCCGCCGTCACGCGATCTGCTCGGAGACTATCGCCTCGGCACGCGCGAGCAGCGCCGGAAACACGTCGGACGTCGGCACACCACCCTGAGCCAGTGCGGGTTTGCCACCGCCGCGTCCGCCGAATTCCTGGGCGAGCGTCTTGACGATCACATCCGCGCGCGCGCCACGCTCGCGCGCAACATCGCCCACAGCTGCGATCACTGCGTTCTTGCCGCCATCCATCGCGCTGACCAGAATCAGAATCACGTCGGAAGCGCTCTCGCGAGCTGCCTCGGCCAGTTCCTGCAACGACTTGGCATCCGCACTCGCTACTTCGCGCGCAACGAGGCGCAAGCCGTTGACGGAAACGGCGCCATCCAGCAGCTGCTGAACCGGCCCGCTCGTCCCGCCACCACCACCCCGCATCAGCTCGGACACGCGCTTCTCCAGCGCGCGTCGTTCGTCCACCACAGTCTGTACGCGTCGCAGCACTGTCGCCGGCGTCGCCTTCACAGCCTCGGCGATGCTGCCGAGCAACTTCTCTCGATCGCGCGCCGCCTCGTACGCACGGGTACCCGTGATCGCTTCGATGCGGCGAACTCCCGCCGCTATTCCGGATTCGCTGACGATGCTGAACAGTCCGATCCCGGCGGTATTTCCAACGTGAGTGCCGCCGCACAGTTCGCGCGACAGCGAGGGAATATCGACCACACGCACGACGTCGCCATACTTCTCACCGAACAGCGCCATGGCGCCTGATGACACCGCGTCCTCGTACGGGCGCTCCGTAGTCGTAACCGGCACTGCCGCGAGAATGCCGCGATTGACGATCTCCTCCACACGCTCCACCTGCTCTCGCGTGAGCGGCCCCGTGTGAGTGAAGTCGAACCGCAGGCGATCGGGTGCGACGAGCGAGCCGGCCTGGTGCACATGATCCCCGAGCGTCTCGCGCAGCGCCGCATGGAGCAGGTGCGTTGCGGTGTGATTCCGTTGAGTGTCCAGTCTCACATCGCGCGGCACAGTTGCGCGAACGGTACCGCGGGTAACATTACCCGTCGGTTTGCCGATCGCGATCGGCTTTCCCTCCAGCTTGCGCACATCGTCGACCGCGACGCGCCATCCTTCCCCGACTATCACGCCGTCGTCGGAAACCTGTCCGCCCGATTCGGCGTAGAACGGGGACTCGCGCAGCAACACCGCGACACGCCCGTCACTCAATGGTCGCACTGCGATCGCGTCGGTCTCCGAATCCACCCGCTCGTACCCCACGAACCGTGCGCTTGCAAGCGCATCCGCAAGAGAACCGCTGACATCTGACCAGGCGTTCGCATCACCCAGATCATCGGCGGCGACGCCGAGCTTGCGGGAGCGACGCTCTTCTTGTGATTGCGTGCGTTGTGCCGCGAGCGCGCGCTCGAACCCGGGTATGTCGACCGTGTAATCCCGCTCGCGCGCCATGAGCTCGGTGAGATCGATCGGGAAGCCGTACGTGTCGTAAAGCTTGAACGCGTCTTCGCCGGCAATGGTGCGCTCCTGCGTAGTCTTCGCAGGTGCAAGCTCGTCGAACCGCTGCATGCCGCCGTTGATCGTCGCGAGAAAACGCTCTTCTTCCGCACGAGTCGTGTCAAGAATGTGCTGTCTGCGCTGATGCAGCTCCGGATACACGTCGCGCATCATGTCGATGACGCGCTCAACCACGGGCGTGAGCGTCGGCTCGCGTCTGCCGAGCAGCCAAGCATAGCGCACACCGCGTCGCAGGATGCGACGCAGCACGTAACCCCGTCCGTCGTTCGAGGGATACACGCCATCTGCCAGCAGAAATGCGATCGAGCGAGCATGGTCCGCTATGACACGCGTTGCCGCTACGCGGTCGGCGATATCCGAAGTCGCGGCGGAGCCCAGCTGCGCCTGGACGGACGCGATGAGCGGTGTGAACAGATCGGTGTCGAAGTTGTTCGCAACTCCCTGCATCACCGCGGCGATGCGCTCCAACCCTGCCCCCGTATCCACCGACGGTCTTGGCAGAGGAGCCAGCGTTCCGTCAGGCTGACGATCGAATTGCATGAAGACGAGATTCCAGATCTCGACGAACCGTCCCGCTTCGGCAGCCTCGACGAACGTCTCGGTGTCGAAGTCCACGACGTCGGGATTGGTCCAGCTCCCAGTCGAGCCGGCAGGCGCCTTCCAGTCGCGCGCGACCTTCGCGAGATCGACGTAGATCTCCGTGCAGGGGCCGCACGGACCCGTATCGGCCATCTGCCAGAAGTTGTCCTTCTCGCCGAGTCCGAATACGCGGGTATCAGGAAGTCCCGCTATCTCCTTCCAGAGAGCGCGAGCCTCATCATCCTCGCGGAATACGGTGACACGAAGATTCTCCGGCGCAAGGCCAAGTTCGCGGGTGACAAACTCCCAGGCGAATCCGATCGCCTCGCGCTTGAAGTAATCACCAAAGGAGAAATTCCCCAGCATCTCGAAGAACGTGTGATGCCGCGCGGTGTGCCCGACCTGCTCGAGGTCGTTGTGCTTGCCGCCGGCGCGCACGCACTTCTGCGACGTGGTCGCGCGCCGCGTCGGCGTCGGAGGCTCCTCGTTGCCAAGGAAAACGCGCTTGAACTGGACCATCCCTGCATTGGTGAACAGCAGCGTGGGATCGTCAGTGGGAACGAGCGAGGAGCTGGGAAGAATCCTGTGGCCCTGGCGCTCGAAAAATTCAAGGAAACGGGTGCGGATCTCGGACGATTGCATATAGCCTTGAAATATAGACAGGCTGAGTCCACGCTCTCGCCCTACGTCTTCCCCACAGCAGCTACGACTTCGCGAATCTCGTCCATCTCATATCCGCGGCGAGCCAGAAACGCGAACAATCGGCGCCGCAATACAACCGGCTCCAGATCGCCCATCGACGCGAGCTTCTTGCGCGCTACTCGCTCGATGACGGCTCGCGTGTCGATCGCCTCATCGATCACAACCTGCTCGATGGCCTGCTTGCTCAGCTCGGCGCTCACGCCCTTCCGGGCAAGCTCCTGCGATATCCGGCGCGCGGACGAGCCCTGTCCCACGAGCTTTGACCGCGCATAGCCAAGCGCATACCGCTCATCGTCCAGCAGACCGGCATCGAGCAAGCGCTGGATGACCGCCCCCGCCTCATCGGGCGGTACTTCCTTCTGGACGAGCTTGCGCCGCAGCTGGCGCACGGTGTAGGGCCGTGCGGAGAGCAGGTCCAGCGCTCGGTTATATGGCGTCTGTGCCACAGCTGTCAGCCGGAAACGACAGTCGCCGAGCCGATACGATTCGCATTAGGCGGGGAGTCCGGGCCCCATCTCCTACAAACCGCACCAACTCGGCGACACATCCGTTTATGGACCGAGAGGTTAAACCTCTTCGACCGCCTCGGGCTCGGCTGCAACCGCTGTCGTAGCGGTAATTCCGAGCAGAGCCTTCACCTTTATCTCTACTTCCGACATCAAGGCAGCGTTGTCCTTGAGGTAGAGCTTGGCGTTCTCACGCCCCTGCCCGATCCTCTGACTGCCATAACTGTACCACGCGCCCGACTTGTCAATTATGCCGTTCTCGGCGGCAATATCCAGCACCAGCGAGGAATGGCTGATCCCTTCCGCGTACATGATGTCGAACTCGGCCTGCTTGAACGGCGGGGCGACCTTGTTCTTGACGACCTTCACGCGGACGTGCGATCCCACCACGTCCTCCTTGTCCTTTACCGGTCCGATGCGGCGAATGTCGAGGCGAACAGACGCGTAGAACTTGAGTGCCTTTCCACCCGTCGTCGTCTCGGGATTGCCGAACATCACTCCGATCTTCTCGCGCAGCTGGTTGATGAAGATCACCGAAGTGTTGGATCGCGCGATCGCGCCAGTCAGCTTGCGAAGCGCCTGACTCATCAGTCGCGCCTGCAATCCGACGTGCGAGTCACCCATGTCACCTTCGATCTCGGCCTTCGGAACCAGCGCCGCAACCGAGTCGATCACCACAACGTCAACTGCACCGGAGCGCACGAGTATCTCGCAGATCTCCAGCGCCTGCTCGCCGGTATCGGGCTGCGACACCAGGAGATTCTCCACATCCACGCCGAGCTTGCCTGCGTATTCCGTATCGAGCGCGTGCTCCGCATCGATGTAGGCTGCGACGCCGCCGTTCTTCTGAGCATTCGCAACGACGTGCAAACACAACGTCGTCTTGCCGCTCGATTCCGGACCGTAGATCTCGGTCACTCGGCCTCTTGGAATACCACCAATTCCAATCGCCGCATCAAGATTGATGGCGCCTGTCGAGATCGAGTCGACGCGCACACCAGCGGTGCTCGTCCCCATCCGCATGATTGAACCCTTGCCGCAGTTCTTCTCGATCTGCGCCACCGCGAGGTTCAACGCCTTCTTCTTGTCGTCCTGCATGGTGGAAGCACCCATTGGTCCCTTTTCCTTTCGCTGATGTAAGATAACTCCGGACTGCCCGATCCGGATTCGTGTTTCCGGGCAAAACCGCCGGGATTCCCCAGGTTCTTTCGCACCGCAGAGGCCCCGAACAAAATACGAACTGGCAGACCGAAAATCAACCGAAGGAGCGCAACCAGAAGGCGTCCGGCACATACTGAATCTGAACCCGAGCCGTACCCACTATCACCCCAACGACGTCAAACCGATACTGGTCTCCCGAACATCTGTTCGAAGCCACCCAGGCACGCGCCGACCTCGCCAACTCACGCTGCTTCTTCCACCCGACCGTCTCGGCAGGCGTCCCAAAATCCGTCGAATATCGAGTCCTGACCTCGACGAACGCGACAACCCGGCCCGCGCTCCCCTCCTCCGGCCTGCAAACCACCAGGTCGATATCGCGATGGCCGCTCCGGAACCGCCGGTCCAGAATCTCCCACCCGCGCAGCACCAGCCACCGGGCAGCGATCGATTCGCCCCTGATTCCCAGCCGCTGTCGTCCGGTGAGCATGGGACGAGTCTAGCATCACACCGTCGAGAGCGGCGTAGCCCGCATCCGCGCGCGAAATCCAATCGCTGCACCGATGCATTTCCGAATCGCTCGGCACTCGCAGGCGCGCATAGCCGACACCGTCGCTAGCTTTTTCGGATGGCAAGTATCGTAGTTGGGGACCACGTCCGCATCGTGAGCGTCCCCGGAAAGCCTCTCGGCAGAATCACGAAGAGCTTCGAGAAGATGGCCGACGAAAAAGGCGGTGGCAGCGGCGATCCCTACGTGTACAACGTCTGGGTGGAGGCGCAACAGAAGGAGTACCACGGCCTCCGCGCAAGCGATCTGCTCAAGCCGCGCGGCGACTGAAAGACCGAGTCGTCATCCTCGCCCGAGGCGGGGCTGACGACGTGCACTACCGCGGCGCGATCCGCTCGAGATCTTCGAGGCCCACCAGCACGTCTCTCCCGCGGGGACCGTCGGACGGACCGAGTACGCCGGCGAGCTGAAGCTGGTCCATGATGCGCGCGGCGCGACCGTAGCCGATCTTGAGACGTCGCTGCAGCAGCGAGGTCGATCCACTCTGATTCTGGATCACGATCTCGGCGGCCTCGCGGAACAGCTTGTCACGATCGCCGTCGTCGCCGCTGTCACCATCCTCACCGCCGCCAGCGCGCTCGGCTTCCAGCTTCCGCACCGCTTCGAGAATGTCGCTCTCACCTGGCGCGTCATCGACCGCCGCAAATCCGGCGGCGCGAGCCTTTTTCCGCGCCTCGAACCAGCCCATCAGGTGCTCGGTGTCCTCGCTCGAGATGTACGCACCCTGCAGACGTGCTGGCTCCGACTTGCCTGGCGGAATGAACAGCATGTCGCCGTTGCCGAGCAATGATTCCGCACCCATTCCGTCCAGGATCGTCCGGCTGTCGATCTGACTCGCGACGCGAAACGCAATGCGACTCGGGAAGTTCGCCTTGATGAGACCAGTGATGACGTTGACGCTCGGACGCTGTGTCGCGAGGATGAGATGGATTCCAATCGCGCGCGCCTTCTGCGCCAGCATCGCGAGCGGAGTCTCGACCTCGCCCTGCACGGTCATCATCAGGTCGGCGAGCTCGTCGATGATGACGACGATGTACGGCAGGACGTCGTCCTTGTACTCGAGGTCCTCGAACGCGACGTTCGGCGTCTTCGGCTTCTTGAGCGGTGCCTTTTCGGTGACCTTTCGATTGAAGTCCTGAATGTTGCGCGCGTTGTTCGCCGCCAGCAGCTCGTAACGCGACTGCATCTCGTACACGGCCCACTTGAGCACTGCCGCCGCGTCGCGGTTGTCGGTGACAACCTTGTGCCGGAGATGCGGGATCATGTTGTACACCGACAGCTCCACCATCTTCGGATCGACCATCAGGAAGCGAAGCGTGCGTGGCGTATGCCGGTACAGCAAGCTGGTGATGAGCGTGTTGACGCAAACCGATTTACCGGATCCTGTCGCGCCGGCAATCAAAAGATGCGGCATCTTCGCGAGGTCGGCGATCACGGGCTTGCCCGCGAGATCCTTTCCCAGAGCGATCGGAAGGGCGGCGCGCGCTGATTGAAAATCCTGCGACTCCAGCAGCTCGCGGAACGCAACCATCTCGGGAACCGGATTTGGAACTTCGACCCCGACTGCTCCGCGTCCGGGAATCGGCGCCACGACACGAATGCTCTGCGCGCGCATCGCCAGCGCGAGATCGTTTGCGAGATTCGCGATCTGGCGGACCTTGACCCCCGGTGCAGGCTCGATCTCGAACTGCGTCACGGCCGGCCCGGTCGTGCGGCCAACCAGCTCGCCATCGACACGGAACGTGCGCAGCGCGTCCATCAATCTCTGGCCCGCGGCGTCGAGATCGCGACGGTTCGCATCCATGTTGCGCGGCGCAGGCGCTGTCAGCAGATCCGGTGTCGGGAGATCTTCGTCGTCGAACCGTTCATGCGTTACGTCGCTCGCCTCGATCTCCGCGGCGACACGATCTTCAGCGGATGCCGCGTCGCGATCCTTGCCACGACGGCGGCGGCTCCGGTCCTTGCGCAGCTCGAACGGCGCGGACAGCGCCTCGTCGATCACGGGCATCTCTTCCGGCTCGGGCTCGAGTTGCTGCGCGAGCAGCTTCTGCTTGCGCACGCGCGGCGGGTTGTACGTGTCGTCGAGCGCTGCAGCCTGTTCCGTGGATGCAATGACCGGCTTTATCTCCCGGCCGACCAGCATGCGGATCGGATTCCATGAGAGCGTCGCCGCGGCAAGCACACTCAGTGCGAGCATGAAGAGCAGCCACGCGCCAACTGGCCCCGTGAGCTGCGTGGTGTAGAACGCCAGTATGCCGCCGATGACGCCGGAGAAGACGTTGTTGTCGCGCGTTGCACCCATCGCGAGCGCCACGCCGAACGGCAGCACGATCACCATGCCGAGCAGAAAGATGAGCCAGGAGCGGTCCCGACCTCCGCTCATGCGGCCGAATACGCGCAGCGCGTGTACCGCGAGCGCGACCGGAAGAAGCGACGATCCGACCCAGCCAAACACGACGATGAGCGACCGTGCGGCGATCGCCCCGACGGATCCGAAGCTTCCTGCCGCGGCTGGTACACCGCGCATCTCGCTCCAGCCGTGCAGCATCAGCGCGCCTGCGAGAAAGACCGCAAGCAGCAGAAATGCAATCGCCTGCACCTCCCGCTTCAGCGCCGCGTCGGCCACTTCATCGCTCCCGATCGTTGCCGAGTCTTGTTATCTGGCGCTCCGCAAATACTGGCACGATCGGATATGCATCGACGGCCGCGCAGAGCGCAAGGTCATCATGGAATCCCGCCTGCGACAGAGCGCGTCCATGCGCCGAATCGAGGAAGATCGAACCGATCTCATCACCATAGCTGCGCGCGAGCAGCGCGCATGAATGCGCTGCGTCGTTCATCGCGACGCCTGAGAGACGCCTGGTCACCGTACGAACGAATCGGCCGGCACATGCCGCGTCTTCGAGTGCGTAGTGTCCGTCCTGTCCGCAGCACGCCAGCACGACGTCGCTGCCGCCACGCAGAGCGGTGCGCAGCATGGCGGTGGCAGCGGAGAGATTCACGTACGAGGCTACCACCACGTCTGTTGCGCCCTGCGCGGCGATCAGCGC
>DATNCZ010000426.1:0-6432 GCA_035553335.1 Gemmatimonadaceae bacterium | reverse complement strand
GACGTCGCCCACTACGAGACCAATGCCTGGCACCTGAACCTCGACGTTGCGCGAATGACAGAACGACGGGACGTTCTCGATCGTCACGCTGCCATCGACACTCAGCTCCGCCGACACCGTTCCGACAGGCGTATCCAGACGGATTGTGCCTGGTTGAACGCGGCCGAGGTGCTGCAGTGTGCGAACGACACCGATCGCGCCATGTCCGCACATCCCCAGATACGTTCCGTTGTTGAAGAAGATCACACCAGTCGTCGAATCCGGATTCACGGGCGGCGTCAACAGCGCTCCGACGATCGCGTCGTTGCCGCGCGGCTCGCACACCACTGCACGCCGCGGATGATCGAAGTGCGTGCGCATATCGTCGCTCCGCTCCGCCATCGTCGCGCCGCGCGGCTGTGGCCATCCATCCAGCACCACTCGCGTCGGCTCGCCCTCGGTGTGCGAATCGACAACGTGAATCTTCGAGGGAAAGGTCCCGGACGTTTCTTCTGCAATCACACCCGATTCCATGGTGGCGGTGCCGTCGGTCACGGATTCACCTGTACGGTCTTGATCTCGGTGTAGAACTCGCGCGCAGCCGGTCACTGTTCGCGACTACCGGAGCTAGAGCCCTTCATTCCGCCGAAGGGAGCGTGCGGGTCGACACCAGTGGTGTCTCCATTCACGCGCACCAGGCCGACGTGAATGCGATTGATGTAATCCAGCGCAGTCGTCAGATCGCGCGTGAAGATCGATGCGCTGAGACCATAGGACGTGCGATTCGCCAGCTCGATTGCGTGATCGGCGTCGTCCGCGGTGAATGCGGCCAGCACCGGACCGAACAGTTCGCGCTGCGCCAGTAATCCATCCGGATCGCCTCCACGCACGACTGTCGGCGGAAAGAAGTTCCCGTTGCTGAACTCGGCGGACCCCGGTATGGGGGCCGAAAACAGCGCCTCGGCCTTCGCATCCCTGAGCGCCTCCGTTATCGAATCGTGCGACACTCGACTGATCAGTGGACCCACTGCGGCCTTCGCGTCCGTGACGGGGCCGATGGGAAGCGATTCGACCTGCGAGCGAAGCTGCCTCAGAAACTCATTCTCGACGCTGCGGGCGACTACCACTCTGCTCGTTGCAGTGCACTTCTGGCCCGCGTAGCGCATTGCGCCCGCCGCGGTGAGCGATGCAGCCTTTGCAATGTCGGCATCCGGCATGACGATGACGACGTTCTTGCCGCCCATCTCTGTCTGATACCGTATATTGCGCGCCGCCGCGGTCGCAGCGACACGTGCCCCCACGGCGCCGGATCCGGTGAAGCTGACAGCGCGAACTTCCGGTGCCTCGAGTATTGCCGCGCCAACTGTGGCGCCGGCACCGAACAGTACGTTGAACACGCCGGCGGGAATACCCGCTGCAGAAGCAGTTTCGGCAAGCAATGCCGCGAGGTACGACGACGACTCCGCGGGCTTGAGTACGACGGTGTTACCGAATGCGAGCGCAGGCGCGACCTTCCACAGCGGAATCGCCAGTGGAAAATTCCACGGCGTGATCATCGCCACGACACCGAGCGGCTCGCGCAAACTGAATTGAAGCGCGCCTGGGGATTGTGCTGGAATCACGTCGCCGATCTGGCGCACCGCATCACCCGCGTAGTACCGCAGAATCACAACGCAGCGGGATACTTCGCCCCGCGCCTCGCCGATCGGCTTTCCGACCTCGCGCGCCATGACCTGCGCCAGCTCTTCGGCCCGGTCGCCGATGGCCGCGGCCCATTTGTAAAGATGCTCGGCGCGTGCGGGACCCGTGAGCGCACGCCACGCCGGGAACGCCCGCGCAGCGGCACCTGCCGCGGCATGCGCGTCGTTAGCCGAACCCTTCGGCACGAGTGCGATGACGTCGCGCACGTCGGAAGGGTTTACATCATCTATCCATCCATCTGTCTCGCTGTCACGCCAGCCATTATCGATGAAGTGCTGCAGTCGTCTGGCAGTACTACCTGTCATGATCTTCGTTCCTTTGTTGGTCGCCCTTCTTCAGCCTCTCGCTCCGCACTGACGAACCTGACGAGCTGACGGCCGGCGCCGAGTATGTGTTGCCGCATGAGCGAGCAAGCCTGCTTGACATCCTGTGCCGCCACGGCCGCAAGAATGGCGCGATGCTCGTCGATCGCACGCGATTCACCGTGAGTGAGCACGAGCTGCATACGTAGATATCGATCGCTTTGCTGGTGCAACCGCTGAATGATCGCCATGGTGAATGGGCGATCGGCGGCCGCATAGAGAGTCGAGTGAAATTCCCAGTTCAACTTGCCCCACTCGGCGACCTCGCCAGCGCGGAACGCCGCCTCGTAGGCCTTGAGTATGTCCTTGGCGCGGGAGATGCTTTCCACCGTTGTCTGCATGATCGCCCGGCGGACCAGGTCACCCTCGATCTGCGCGCGCAGCTCGAACAGCTCGTTGATCTCATCCACGGAGAGCGACGAGACTACGGCACCGCGATGCGGATTGAATACGACGAGTCCTTCCGCTTCCAGCTGACGAAGTGCTTCGCGAATCGGGATTCGACTCACACCCAGTTCGGCGGCAAGCGCGTCCTGTCGAAGCGGCGTGTCGTCGGCGTAAACCCCGCGCAGGATCCTCTCGCGCAACGCCTCCGTCGCCTGGTGCGTGACGGTCTGGCGCGTGATCGGCACTACCATCATCTTCGTCTCGTTCGAACTCTTGCCGACGGCCTTGACGGCCTTGTTGGATGAACCGAGGGTGCGACCCATTTGCTATGTTCTCCGGAGTTGGGATGTGGCCTTTTGGGCCAAGCAATCCGTAGAGATAAGCCGACTTGCCGCGACTCGCCAGCATTGCTGGTGGATTGGATACAATATCCTATTTTTCGACGCGCGGCAAGTGCGGAGTGCCGCCGCGGCAGCGGCGGCACCAGTTCCTCGACAACTACCGGCGGCCGCCGCTGCCGAACGACGTGGGGATCGCCCCCACCTTTCCCTGCATCCGGCTGTTGAACGCCGGTACGTCGCGATCGACCAGGGTCGTATAGCTGGCCCGTGCCGCGGCCAGATCCCGCTCGATCCCGCTCAGCACCTCGAGCGACTGCGATGTGGGCCGATAATCCGCCCCGCCGGCAACGTCGCCAGCACCGCTGCCCACCTCGCCCGACAGCCAGACCAGGTTCATGTATACCTTGAACTGCTCGACGTAATACTTGTCATCGCTCTCCATGTCCGAGCGCGTCAATAATTGCAGCTCGACGCCGAGCATCTGGTCGTTCAGACGGTCCAGCGCCGCAACGACGTCCGATTTGCCCGTATTGGCGGCGCGCTCGTCGGCGATGGCCTTCCGCATCGACTCGATGTGGTTGATCATGTTCACCGCCTCGGTCATGTCGTTGCGAATCCGCAGCTGGGTCTGCGTCGATGCAACGAGGTCCGCTGTAGGCGACGGCATGTCCGGGTCGCGAATCACTTCGAACGGCTGAGTCCAGCTCTTTCCCGATGCCGTGAGCCGCACGGAATACTTGCCCGGCGATGCAATCGGGCCAGTCCGCACAGGAGCTTCGATTCCCCAGTGCAACACGGGACGAGTCGACTTTCCGGCGAATCGCGGATCGGCAAAGATGTACGGATTGTCAGGAGCGACCGTGCGCAGCACGACCTGCGGCGCCGCCTCGTAGCGCAGATCCCACGGCACACGATTGAGTCCTGCGCGAGCTCTGACATGGAACGTGCGAATCGCCGTACCGGATGCATCCAGCACTTCGACGCCCACGCTGTCCTGCGCCTGTGGTAGCTCGAAGGTGAAGTCGGCACGGCCGGACCGCGACTGGCGGAATGCCAGATGCGGCGCGAAGAGACGAGGCGCCGTCGGCGTCGCGGATGCTCCCTGCTCCAGCGCCGTGACGTCGCGCAGGATGTACAGCCCGCGTCCATACGTCGACACGACGACGTCGTTCCACTTCTTCGGAACGGCTATCCACGTCACCGGCGCCGCCGGGAGACCGGCGTTGAACTTCGTCCAGTGTGCGCCGTCGTTCACCGAGTAGTAGAACGCGTTCCCCGTGCCCGCGAACAACATCCCCTTCCTGTCCGGATTCTCCGCGATCGTCATCACGTACGCGAGCGGGTGGTCGTCCGGGAGATCCGAGGTGATGTTGGTCCACGTGTGTCCGTAATCGGTCGTCTTGTAGATGTACGGCTTGCGGTTGTCCATGATGTGGAAATCGATCGCCACGTATGCCGTCGCCGGATCGAAGTGCGACGGCTCGATCCTCCGGATCGTTCCCCACGGCGGCAATCCCTTCATGTTGGCCGTGACGTTGTTCCAGTGACCGCCCGCGTCGGCAGTGTACCATACCTGCCCGTCGTTCGTACCGGCCCAGATCAGGCCACGCTTGATCTCCGATGGAGCAATCGCGAATACAACCTCGCCGTAGAACTGTCCGAGGTTGTCGGCAACGATTCCGCCGGACGACACGATGCGCGAAGGATCGCGCGTCGAGAGATCCGGACTGATCACGGTCCAGTGCTGTCCGGCATCCGACGTGCGGAAGATCACCTGGCAGCCGTAGTACACGGTCTTGGTATCGAATGGATCGATTGCGAGCGGCGGCGTCCAGTGACAGCGATACTTCGTCTTGTCCGGCGGAGAATCGAGTGTGTGAACCCACGGGCTTACCGAGTGCGCAAGCTTGGTGCGTGCATCGTAACGAGTGACCTCGTTTCCGTAGCAGCTCGCCCACACTATGTCGGTGTTTGCCTTGTCCGGCAGCGTGAAGCCCGACTCGCATCCGCCAAGTCCATTTTCCCATGGCGTGCGGCTGTACACGTTGCCAAAGCTCTGCGGCGGAAATTCCGGATTCTCACTCGCAGCCGGAGCGCGACGGCGTCCCTCGCCCGCTGTCGTGTCACGAGCCGCTCCGCGCCGGATCGTCGAATCCCTCCGCATGCTGTCGGCGTGGACAGTGTCGGCTGGCGGCTCCGGGCGGCGGCGCTCGAAGTTGCGAATCGGTGCGTCGCTCGCGCCGCGCATCGGAAAGCTGTTGTCCTGGCGGTTGGAGTAGATCCAGTACGGCACCCTGTCATCGACGGCGACGTGGTACATCTGCCCGTTGGGAAGCGATACCTGCGTGAAGCTCTTGCCGTGATTGAGCGTGATGTGCGCGCCAGCGTCATCCGTCAGCGCAAAGCTGTCCGGGTTCTTTGGATCGATCCAGATGTCGTGCGTATCGCCGCCCCACGGCACTGCCTTGAACGTCTTCCCTCCGTCCTTCGATTGCCAGAAGCTGCTGTTGGCAATGAGTATTTCATCCGCGTTCCCGCTGGACACCTTGATGTTGATGTAGTAGCCGGCGCGGCCTATCAGTGTTCGCTGCCAGTTCACGTTCTTCCACGTGCGTCCGGCGTCATCGGAGCGCCAGACGGATCCCTGATCAGCGGTCTGTATCAGTGCATAGACGCGATTGGAATTGGTCGGCGCAACGGCGACATCGATCTTGCCGAGCGGCGACTTAGGAAGACCTGGATCGGTGAGCTTGCTCCACGTATTGCCGCCATCGCGCGTGACGTAGAGTCCGCTCGATGGGCCACCACCCAGCATTACCCAGGTGTGCATCACCACCTGCCACATTCCCGCGAATACAACGTTCGGATCGTGCGCATCCATCGACAACCCGGAGCATCCCGTGCCATCGTCGACAAACAACACGCGTGTCCACGACTTGCCCCCATCAGTAGTGCGATACACTCCGCGCTCCTGCTGCGGGCCGGTCGTGCGTCCGAGCGCGCAGACGAAGACGATGTTCGCGTTGGTCGGATTGACTATGATCCGGCCAATTCGCCCCGTCTCGCGCAAGCCCATGTTCTTCCACGTCTTGCCTGCATCCGTGGACTTGTAAATCCCGTCACCCATGACGTCCGCATCGCGAATCGCCCACGCCTCGCCGGTCCCGGCCCATACGGTGCCGGGCTCCGACGGAGCAGTGGCGAGCGCACCGATCGCCTGAACGTCCATACTGTCAAACACTGGCACGAACGTGCGCCCGCTGTCGCTCGACTTCCACACACCGCCCGACGCCGAGCCCATGTACCACGTACGCGGATCACCCGCGACGCCCGACACCGAAGCGATGCGACCACCGTTCGCCGGCCCCATGTACTCGAAAGCAAATGGTTCCGTTTCAAGCCCGCGATTTGGCGGACCCGTACGCTGCGCAACAGCGGACGCAGGGCCAAGCGTTGTCGCTATTGCGATAGTTGCGGCGATCAGGAAAATCGAGCGATTGTGCATTGAAATCCCGGTGTGTTGTTATCAGGCGCCGCACGCGTGCGGATCGTTCCAGTTGAGCGTCGGATCCGCAGGGACGTTCGGATTTGTCTGACGCTCTGAATTCGTGTACAGCATTCGGCCAGGCAGCGACGCCGCACCATTAGCCGGTACGAGCGCT
>DATNCZ010000425.1:0-7794 GCA_035553335.1 Gemmatimonadaceae bacterium | reverse complement strand
GGGCGCGTCGCCGATCGCGCTGATTGCGAAGGTGTTGCATACGGTGCCGGTATCGCCGGCGGAACGGGATGGCAGTGTGCCGTTGCCGTTGTCGGGGTTGGTGATGCGGTTGCTGGACAAGGAGCCGGGTGGGCGGCCGGGAAGTGCTGGGGAGTTGAGGGAGTTGCTGGCGGAACTGGGGTGAGGGACGGAGGCGGGACGGAGGCGGGACGGAGGCGGGACGGAGTGGGGACGGAGTGGGGACGGAGTGGGGACGGACTCCGCACGGAGTCGATGACGGCTGTCGCGCGGTGATCCGCCTGCGACGACTCCGCCCGCATGATATTGGCCCGTAGGATCGCTTACCGCCCCGCGCGGCTGGCCTGGCGCGCACAACAATTCCCCGAGTGCCACGCAAACCAAGGCTCGTCATCCCAAACGTTCCCATCCACATTACCCAGCGTGGGGTGGATCGCTGCGTGACATTCGTCAGCGACGACGATTTCGCGCTCTATCTATGGATGCTGCGGGACGCGAGTGTTCAGGCCCGGTGCGCGATACACGCGTACGCGCTCATGACCAACCACGTGCATCTCTTGTTGACGCCCGCAGATTCCGAAGCCCCAGCCTGCCTGATGCGATCGCTGGGACAGCGCTACGTGCGTTACTTCAACGACCGGTATCGGCGTACGGGGACGCTGTGGGAAGGGCGCTTTCGATCCACGATCGTCGACACGGGTCGCTACTTCCTCGCTTGCAGCAGATACATCGAACGTAATCCGGTTCGGGCCGGAATCGTTGACGACCCCGGCGCGTATTACTGGTCTAGCTATCGGCGGAACGCGTCGGGGGAGAATGACGCGATCGTGACGCCGCACTCGCTTTATACATCTCTTGGTACAAACGATGACGCGCGCCGCTCCGCCTACCGAGACCTCTTTGCGACCGACACTCAGCCGCTCGAGGTCCCGGAAATCCGTACGGCGCCCCGCGCGCGGCACACGCTCGGGATGACCAGCTATCATCAAGCGGTTGCCGCGATGTACGAGGGTGATGCGCCACGGAGTCCCACAGCGGAATAAGTCAACGACCATGCTGGCAGCAACAGCGCGGAAGAATACTCTTGGTCAAACCACTCGCCGCAAGGCACGGCAAATCGAGAGTGCGGCAGCTGACCGGCGGGATGGTGAGTCGAACACTCGGAGTCCGTCCCCACTCCGTCCCCACTCCGTCCCCACTCCGTCCCCACTCCGTCCCCACTCCGTCCCATTGTCCGAAGTTACGAAATCATCGACTCAGCCGAGGACAAGGTTCCCCTGATCATTCGCCGTTGCTGATATAGTTTGGCTCCCACAACCGGGCGAACGATGGCAGAGATGGTTCATCCCTGGCTACACAGCAGCACGTTGCGTGACAGCGGTCTCGTCGGTCCTGAACCACATCCGTCCCATAACCAATCCGAAGAACACAGTTGCACCGACGAAAATGACGAGGTCGCTCGTGGCAGTAATTATGGGACTGCCGAGTTTCTCGAAGACCCATTCCAGAGCAGCCATGTACGCGGAGGCCGTGACGACACCGGCCAGGTATGGCCCCGCGACTGGAATGCTGCGCAGCGGACGGCCCAGGAACGAATAGCCGAACCCGCCTGCAGCGCCGCCAAGCGCCGCCATGAATGGCACGCCCAAGAGCTGAAGAGCACCGACGAGTCTGCGCGGACCGAATAGAAGTGTGAACAGCAATGGTATCACGATGCGCACAGCGACTATCCCGAACAGCAGCGCGGCGCCCAGTGCGGCGGGTCGCGCCCACTCTGGCAGGAGATCGGCGTACGAGAACGCCTGGCCCACGACCTTGGTCATGACATTATCGCGTGTCGCCGTTTTCCGTACGCCGATGTGGTCGATCACGTAGCGCTCGCGCGCCTGACATGTCGGACACCGGCGGACGTGCCGGGTGGCGCTGCGGACCTCTGCACCCGTCAGCGCGGCGCCGCTCTCAATCCTCGCGCGAACGGCGTCTGCGACCGAGCAATGCGGGAGTCCACTCGCTGCGAGCGCACTTTCGGCGCGCATGTTGTACTGGATCGCGTGAAGCGCGTCCTCAAATCGCTCGGCGATCCGGATACGCCCGTCGCCCCACTTTGCGATCAGCTGTGATGTGACACCGAGGCGTTTGGCCAGCTCGTCGTCTGACATCTGAAGCTGAGCGCGAAGGGCTGCGAATTCCTGCGTCGTCATGCGCGAAACTCTGGGTGGATGTGCGGACGAAAATACCCATCCGGGCAATGACCGCAAGAAGATCCGCGTAATCCGAATCGTGAGACTCGGGCGCAGCCGGCCCACATACGCGGTAGTTGCATGTTCGCGTATTCACTTTGACACACTTCGTTTGCGGCAACAGGCTGCGGCCGTGAGCCAGGATTACAAGCTGTCCGGCTTGGTGCGCTTGTGCTTCATCAGCGGTCCCCAACAGAACGCCGGCGCGTCATCGATCCGGACATGCGAGGGTGATCGTGCCTTGCAGCCTGCCACGGACATACATGACAGGTTGCAAGGCGACACCTATCCCGCGGTTTGAAATGATGATTGGCTGTGATGGGACGTGAGATCCTCAAACTCAGCGGATGAAATACGACAGGCCGATACTGGCTCCGATCGCATTCGCACTGTCAAAGTCATTCGACGAAAATGCGTGCGCGTAGTTGGCCTCCAGCCGGGTCGCGAGGCTGTTTGTGATCGGGAGGTTGACTCCAAGCCCGACGCCCGCATTTGCCTGCGTTGCGCTTACGTCGCCCGCCGTCCCGGTCATCCCGGCGAATGGGCGCAAATACGGTCCGATCCCTGTCCGACTTTGTGAAAGGTGCAGCAGCATGCTGAGCGAGGCCGCATAGATCGTCGACTTCGATCCACCCCCGATGGCCGAGATCAATCCGATGCGCGGCTCAAGCGAAACGAGCGAGCTGGGATAGAAACCGAGGCGCATGTATGCAGCCGGAATAGCTACCGTCGTCACACTTGGAGCGCTGCCAATCGATGTCTGCACAATAGCGTCGGTTCCAATCTCGACACCTTGCGCGCGAACCATCGCTGGAACCGCGAGAGAGAATGAAACTGCAGTCATCACCACAATCAGCGAACTGAATCGTGAGCACGCATGGCCAAACAGACAGAACTTCATTGCAGACCCCTGAGGCTGGAGCGGGCTCACCCGACATCGGAGAATCCGTGCCAGGGCTAGCCGCCGGTACACTCAGAATGTCGGTGGAGGCTCTGACAATCGGGTTACGGCGCGATCACGCCGCCGTAGTCGCGGGGATGCAGGAGTCCATCCCTACTCAGTCCCGGCATTTTCTGCCGGTCAACTCGCCGCGGAGTCCGTCCCCGCTCCGTCCCGACTCCGTCCCCCGCATCGCCACCAACCGCCGTACCATCTCCGCGCGCATCTCGGGTGGCGCAACTATCTCCGCGTCGGGCCCGTACTGCAGCACGTGCCGAATTGCCCACTCGACATCATGCACTGGATGATCGACAACGAGCGTGCCGTCGCTCTCGAGCGCCATCTCGTCACGCTCGGCGATCCAGCGCGCGATTCGCGCGGAGTAACGCACCTGCATCGTGGTGATCGGCGTCCCGTCCAGGACCTGCCCGTTGCGGGCAATGGAATCGAGCCTGAACTCCGGCGGGATGGTGTACGGCTCTTCGGTGGACTCCGTTGCTTCTATCCGGTCCAGGCGGAAGAAACGCAATCCGTTGCTTGAGTCGCAGTGTGCCGCGACGTACCACGCTCCGCTCGCGAAGAGTATTCCGTACGGACAGACGGTGCGCCACGTCGAGCTGTGCGCGCTTCCGCCACGATACTCGAGCCGAATCCTGTGCTGTACTCCAAGCGCCTTTCGAATCGCCGCCAGGTGCGTCCTGTCGCCGGGCCCGTCCAGCCTCGCTGCGCGGATGTCTTCCTGCGCCCTGTTCTGCGGAAGGACAGTTATGATCTTGCGAAGACGCTCGAGCGTGCGCTCGAAGACGGCGTGCTCCGCCGGTGGACGCTCGGAACGCAGCACGGCGAGTCCGAGTTGCAGCGCGCACAGCTCCGGCATGGTGAGTCGCATCGGCCGACGGAAGTGATCGCTCACAACCGAGACCGTCTTGCCGTCGATCCACACTTGCACGCCCTCGACAAATCCACCGGGCATGTCGAAGCGATCGACGAGTGATTCGAGATCGGCGATGAGCTGACGATTGTCATCGACGCCGGCGATGCGCGCGAGGCGAGAGATCGGATGCTCCCGACCGTCGGCGATGCGCGGTATCACGTGCAGAAGGCGACGGAGCTGAGCCGCGGCGGTATCCTGTGCAGCGGGCTCTGCGTGCGCCCTATCGCTGAAAACTCTTTTGATGCGGCTCATTGGTAGAGCTTGAGAGTTGCCGCAATCTGTTCGCGGAACGAGTTTACGAGTTCCGGTGGTTGCACCGGGATTGCTTCACCGGCGAATGACAGCAGCCATCGAACGAAGGCATCCATGCGACGCACGCGAAATCTGCGCAGACGGATGTCGTCATCTTCCGAAGTGCCGAGTTCGGTACCCGCAACGGTGGCACCGGAGTCACCGATGAAATCGACGACTGCAGAGATGGTCTCCCCGTCACCGAGCTCCCAGGCCTGACGCGACTGTCCGTGATCGCGGAGTTTGAACGATGCGGGGATCGTGTAGTCTGCGCTTTCCGATCGTTTGGTGTTGACGCGGACGTTGCTGATCCTGCTCACGCGAAAGTTCTTGACCGTGTCGTCGTCCGTGTCAGTCTCGCGCGCGGCGAGATACCAGTGACCGTTGAGAAAGAAGACACCGTATGGCTCAACTGTTCGCTCGCTCACGACTCCAGAGTTCATCGAGTTGTAGCTGAATTCAACGGTCTTGCGACGGATGAGAGCATCGCCGAGCGATTGCAGTACTTCTTTGCTGGGCACTGCGCGGGGGAGTACGATGCGCTCACCAGCTGAGCCGAGCTTCGTGTCGACGCCGTTGGTGTCATCGGGATCGATCGGTAGATCAAAGGCCAGCTTGCGCAGCGCGCTCCTTGCCTCCACGGCGAGTGCTGGATCGCCGAGCTCCTGCGCTCGCTTGCCTGCGGATGCGAGCGCGGCAAGTTCGTCGGGCTCGAAGGCGAGTCTGCTGAGCGATCTGTAGCCGTAGCGGTCGGTGCTTTTTGTTGAGGTTGTAGCCCTCGCTCCGCTGGAGGTATTCAGAGAGAGATAGGGGAGGTAGAAATCATTCGAGCGCAGGCTGTATGCGGCATCGGGATCGCCGTCGTCGCCGATTCTCTCGATCGGGATTCCGAACGCGTGAAGCTCCTTCTTGTCGCGCTCGAACGTGCGCTTGACCGATACGGAAGGCTTGCCGGCCTGCACGCTGCCATCTGCCATGTATGCAGGAACCTCGCGCGCGAGACGCTCGAATGAGCTGGGAAGCCGGTTCGAGAGAAGGGCGGCGATGAGATCGATCCAGCGCTGCGTCTTGGTGGCAGAGGGCATCAGGTGGATTGCGAGGTACGAAGGCTATTGGCTAACGCCCGAGCGATAACAGTGCAGCAATCAGCGGTGGTACGCCAGACATGTCGCGTGTTCGAGGTGGAGTATATGGTGGAGCAGTGACAGGGGTGCCGGGTTCGATCTCAGCAGCGATGCGGAGACTAATGCCATGGCTGGAGCTCAGTGTCTCGAGTGCCGATACCGTGGCCGCCCGGAACCTCTCCACCACCTTCACGTCCGGCTCGTGGCGGCTATCCGATACAAAGGCATGCAACGAATTCGGAATCTCCAGCGGCTTCATCGCGTTGTAAATCTCGTTGTAAATCCGGTCGCGCTCCTCCGGTGTTGCGATCAGACTCTTGAGCTCGGCCGCCAGTGTTCTCTGAATCCCATTAGCGATTGTCTCATCCGCCACCGGAAGCCGATATAGACTGAGTACCAGCAGGAGATAAGCGGGGTGCATCGTTTGCCAGTAACTGCCGAGCAGGCCGACGAGACGGATCTCTCCTCGTGTTCCAGCACGCACCGGTCGCACCGTTCCGGTTGCGCTGTGAGAAGCCTGATCGACGAGTTGCGCCGAAAAGAGCGAACAGAGGAACCAGCATTGATCCTCGAGTAGTTCGAACGCTCTGGCCGGCTGCGAGTACATCGGCACACGCGTCGGGCTGCCAGGACAGAACGACGCGATCGACAGTCGCGTCCACATCGCGGTGTCTCCGCCAATCACTCGGCGTAGATCGCTGTCGAATGAAATGCGATGATAGTCCAGCGCGTCGCGGGTCGATATCGTGAGCGTCGACTGGCTGCTGAATCGCGAACTCGTGCGATTGTCGAACCGTACTCGATCAGAAGGTCGCGTTGGCTCAGTGTTGGACTCTCCATTCAGTCTCTTCCGTTGCGCGAGCGTTTCCGTCACATCCACAACGAGGTTGTGGTCCAGATCCAGAATGATGCTGCGGTCGCGGAAGAAGTCGCTTCCCAGGATCCAGCCGTTGAGTCCGAACATCGTGAGGAGACTGCCGAGTGATTCGGGGAGTACGCCGAATCGTCCGGTGATCGTGCGCGATCCGACGGTGATGGTGAGCTCGTAGACAGGGACGTCGAAGTTGCCGAGCAGTGGGTGGAAGTCAGGCTCGTTACCGATCGGCGTGAGACCGTCGACGGCCTCCGGCGTTACGTAGGACAGCCGCGCGCCGCTGTCGAGGCATGCGTGCCATTGCTGGCCGCGGAAGGTGAGCGCGATCTGGAAGACTCCCAGGCATGGTCGGAGCGGGAACTCCTCGCCGGCGATGCGGTCCACGTGCCGGACGTACTCGCCATTTACGGAGTCGAGCAGGATCCGGGAGCGCGAGAGCTCGTCGTTGCCGAGCAGGTGTTTGATCGGGCGCTGGATGACGTCGAGCACGATTGTCGGTGGCTGCATCGATATTGGGGAGCCGGTATCGATGAGTGAGAGACCCTGCGGCAGGTGCGCGAGCAAGTGGCCGTCGACGGTTTCGAGTTTGTAGGTCTTCATGGAAGCCTCAGGGTTAAGGAGCGATTGGTGGTTGTGTCTGGCGTGCTGCGTAGCTATGTTACGGTCGTTAGCAAGCTCTGCTAGTAAGCATTGCTTACATAACGGTATGACTGTCCGCCAAATCGCGCAAGAGGGAGGAATTCCATGGCCGGAAAGGGCCGAGTAGAGTCAGCTGGAGTGGACGAGCAGGATACCAAGCGGGCGATAGCCCGGGAGGCCAGGCGGATTTTGGACTCGGATGGGCTGGACGGGCTGAGCGTCCGGGCAGCGGCGAAAGCAGCGGGGTTGTCGTCCGCAGCGCCGTACCGCCACTTCGCTCATGGGCTGCCGGAGCTGCTGGCCTGGATCGCGGAGGAAGGGTTCGGCGAGCTGATCGCGGAGATGGAACGGGCGCCGGTGGAGAGCGATCCGCGGGGGCGGATCGTGGAGATCGGGCTGCGATATGTTGGGTTCGGGGTTCAGAACCCTAATCTATATAGAGTGCTGTTCAGCCACCGGCTGGCTCGTCCGCTGGAGTTCTTCGACGAGATGTTCCAGGCGGGGGAGATTCCGTATTCGAGCAGCGAGGCTTACGCGCGCCTGGCGGAGATCAAGATGACGGCGTTCGAGGCGCTTGTGAGGCCGATCCGGGAGGCGCAGGAGGCGGGGGTGGTGAGGGCGGGCGATGCCGAGGATTTCGGACTCGCGCTCGCGGCGATGCTGCATGGGTTGGTGGGGGAGTTTATTGACGAGGGGTTGGGGGGGAGGCAGAGCCGGGATGGGGCCTGGTCGGA
>DATNCZ010000424.1:0-2938 GCA_035553335.1 Gemmatimonadaceae bacterium | reverse complement strand
ATTCAAACACGATCGGCGTCAGGTTCCATTCGATCATCTGGCGCGCGAAGCTCTGGCCGCTGATTTCGTCGATCCCGAAGCCAGGCATCGAATCGTACTCCCGGTATCGCTTCTCCGGTCCGTGGTCCACGTAGTTGTTGCCGAATCCGCCGAGAAAGAAATTGGCGACGGGATTGCTCCGATCGCCGGTGCTGGTACCCGCTGCGCTGCGCAACCACACCGAAGAATGGGAAATGGGAAGCGCGATCCCGTAATCGAAGCTCCCGCGCAATTGAGCAGGTGTCGCGTCGCTCACATGGTTGGCGTCGGCCACGAGGTCCCACGCGACACCCCCCTCGTCATCCACCGCTCCGAGCGAGCGCTGCATGTTCGTGTAGTGAAGCCCGATCTGGCCGACCAGGAGCCGAGTGAACGACGTGCGGACGTTCTGTGCGCCCGGCAACGTGTCGATCCTGTCGTAATACTCGAGATCGTAGGAGAGCTTCAGCTTGCGCGGGTCATCGAAGATCAGCAGGTCGTCATAGCCGAGCTTGGCGGCGTACCCCTTGCGGCTGCGCTTCGTGGGGCCGAACAGGTCGTAGAAGTCCGACTTGTTCCACGCCAGCTCGCCGCGCCAGAACAGGTAACGACCGGTCACGTCGAAGTGGCCGCGCTCCTCGCCCGACAGCTTGCCGCTCGGCGTATAGGCCGCCGTGACGTTTACGCTCGCGAATTCGAGTGGATCATCAAAGTTGGCGTGGTAACCGAGCCCGACTGCGTTCTTATAGCCTTGCAGCACCGGGTAGGCGTTCGCGAGCCCGATGCTCTTCAATGGTACGTAGGGCCCCTTGTCCGTGACCAGCCTCTTGTCGTCGACGGCGCTGGGCGCCGGCACCTGCCAGGTCTTGACGATCGGATACTTTTCCGCGACTTCGGTGCCGAGGAACGTGATCGCGCTGATATCGGTGATCGGATGCGGCTCGATGATCGCCGGAACGAAACCTCTCGCTGTGTAGCTCAGCACGACCATTCGCCCATCGGAGAGTGGCACAGGACGAAAGAAGCCGATTTCCGCGTTCGACACCGCTTCGACCGCTCCTGTCGCGACTTCATAACGGAAGATGTTCGATACGCCCGTGTAATAGCTGCTGCCGTACAGGTAGCGTCCATCTTTCGAAAACACGAAACTCTCCGGGACCGACTGCCCGAAGCGGAATTCGGAAAGCGGCTTCAGATCGCGGTTCAGGACTTTGCGCAGATCCCACACGCGCAGAAACTGATCGCCATTGGCCTCGTCGACGGAGGCGGAAAGCAGGCGTCCGTCGGCCGAAATGTCGAGGTCTGAAGGAACGACGCCGTAGGGAAACTTGTACACCTCGTACCAGAGGTTGTAGGGCGGCGGAATACGCACCAGCGTCGCGAGTCCATCGGCGTGGCGCACACCCATCAGCGAGCGATCGACCGGGTTCACGACGATTTCGCCGATCCGCCCGTTCTCGATCAGCGTCCTTTCCTCGCCGGTCCGCACGTCCACCGACATCAGATCCCGATACACATTGCCGCGGTTATCGTTGGTGAAGAATGCCGTCTTGGTCACCGGGTCGAAGGCGAACGACGTGACCCGGTACGGCATCGCGTGCTTGATGTCCGCGAGTCGGCGGACCGCACCGTCGCGCGTGTTCACGGCGCCGATGAACTCGACCGCGCCCGGATACCGGAACCCGCCATAGAGAATGCCGGTCGCCTCGTCATAATAGGTGCGCGACACCGAACCCACCGCGCTTGCCACGAGATCGTGATGCGGCGTAACGGGATTCTTGCGTACCTCGGCGAGATTGCGCTCCTGGAAATCGTGCTCGAACGCGATCCATTTCTGCCAGGCTTCATCGAGCGGAAGGCCGAACACCTGTTGAAACCGATCCGAGTAGTAGCGCGCGCTGCCCTCGTCCCGGCGGATCCACGCGACGACCTTGTCCGGCGAATAGGCGTACGCGAGCCACGTGACGAAGCGGGTGCCGTAGAGATAGGCGTTCACCACCATCTGAAAGTCGACCTGTGCGGCCCGAGACGAGAGCCCCAACGGATCGTACAGGTGCGCGTTGTCCCGGATCAGCGCCCGGAACACCATCTCGTCGTAGCCACCCTGCGCGCGTCCGACGCCGCCGCTCATCCACGTTTCGAAGAACACCGCGGTACCTTCGAGGTACCAGCGCGGGGCCGTGAAGCGCGGCACCGTGAGATAGGTGTAGAGCAGCGATTCGGGATTTTGCGACTGCGGCGTGACCTTGCCAAGAAAGATCCGCCGCCAGCGCCGGTCCTCATCGGACGCAATGTCGCCTTGCACCACGTGTATCAGCTCGTGGTTCATCAATGCATACATGCGCTCGGTGGCAGCCAGCGTTTCGAACGCGTGCGACAGCGGCGCCACGTCGAACACCAGCGTGCCGCGTGGCGCCGAATGAGCGAATGCATTGCCGTAATCCGCGAGATCCTGCAGCAGGACGGTCGTCGGCTCGGACGGGACCCAGCCGAACATGCGACGCTGCCACTCGAGCGAATTGGTGAAGGTCCGCACCGCGTGCGGGGCGAGATAACCCAGCGAATCGTAATAATAGAGCCGCAGATCCTTCGTATCGACGTGCGAGATTCCCACCGGGCTCTGCGCGACGGCCGCGGCGGGGATCAGCGCCAGCAGCAGGCACAGAATGCAGCCGCGCATCAAATGACCTCCCAACGCATTTGCGAAGTCGCGGAGCATACGAGGTAAGCGCCCAAATGCAAAACCGCCGGCGCTGGGCCGGCGGTTGCGTGATTCTTGGGCTGCGGGCAGATTATTGGGCGAAACCTGCGTTTCCGGCGTTGCCCGCATTGCCTGCGTTGCCCGCATTGCCTGCGTTGCCCGCATTGCCTGCGTTGCCCGCATTGCCTGCGTTGCCGGCGTTGCCCGCGTTACCGGCGT
>DATNCZ010000423.1:0-3151 GCA_035553335.1 Gemmatimonadaceae bacterium | reverse complement strand
GAGTCCCATCGCCTTGAGGATACCGATCTCGCGCGTCTTGTCGTGCACCACCATCGACAGCGTGCTCACGATGTTGAACGCCGCCACTATGACGATCAGCAGCAGGATGACACTCATTCCGAGCTTCTCCAGCTTGAGCGCCTGGAACAGTGAATGGTTCTGCTCCTGCCAATCGACGGTGCGGTACGGGAAGCCGAGGTGGTCCGTGATCGCGCTCGCAACGACGCCCGCGTTCCACCGGTCTTTCGTGCTCACTTCGAGACCGGTCACCGAGCTGTCGATTCCCGCGAACTCCTGTGCGGAGCGAAGATCGATGTACACGTACGCGTTGTCGTATTCGTACATCCCCGTCTGGAAGACACCCGTCACCTCGTAGCGGTAAACGCGCGGAATGTACGCACCGGTCGCCGCGTTCTGCTGAACACCCGCTACGGAAATGAGATTGATCGTGTCGCCCGGCCACACGTTGAAGCGCGACGCAAGCAGCTGCCCGATCACCACACCACGGTGGGCTCCGTCCTGCGTATCGAAGGAGAACTTCCCGCGAACCGCATGCTCACGAATACTCGTTACTTCCGGATAGCCTGATCCCTTGCCGGGAATTCCGACCACGTACACGCCGCTCGCATATGTTCTGCCGGCGTTCATGGCACCCTCGCTCTGCACGAATGGCGCAGACGCGACTACACCGGGCACCTGACGCACGCGCTTGAGCGCGAATCGCCAGGAATCCATCTTGAGATCGTCGCCGTAGGTGAGCACGCGAATGTCTGGACTGCCGACGAGGATCTTCTCGCGCAGGTCGTGCTGCAGTCCGTTCATCACACCGATGATGATTATGAGAGCGCTCACGCCGACGACGACGCCGGCGATCGCGATGACGCTTATGAACGACAACAACTTCGATCCACGCCGGCTCCGCAAATACCTCCAGGCGATCGCCAGCTCGAGGCGCGTCATTCCGGTCGGAGGGTCGGAAAGAGAATTACGTCGCGGATGTGCTGGATTCCAGTCAGGTACATGAGCAGACGATCGATACCTATCCCGACTCCGCCTGTTGGCGGCATGCCGTACTCCATCGCGCGGAGATAATCCTCGTCGACGCCGGCAGCTTCGAGGTCGCCGGCCGCCCGCAACGCTGCCTGAGCCTCGAACCGCTCGCGCTGATCGATCGGATCGTTCAGCTCGCTGAATGCGTTGGCGAGCTCGCGTCCGTTGGCGAACAGCTCGAACCTTTCGGTAAGCCGCGCGTCACCGCGCTTGGGCTTGGCCAGCGGCGACAGCTCGAGCGGATAATCGACCACGAACGTCGGCTCGACAATCTTCGACTCCACGAGCAGCTGGAATATCTCGTCCATGAGCTTGGGCCGGCTCATCGCGGCCGCGCGCGGCACACCGAGTCGCGTGGCGTGCTGTATCAATCCGGCGTGATCCAGCGCGAGGATATCGGTGCCAAGGCCGGCGTTGATCGCGCCAAGCCACTCGATTCGTCTGAACGGCGTGGTGAAGGCCGGCACCGCATCGGTGAACGGTTCCACGGCGCGTACTGCGTCGGCGGCAGCAACGATCAGCCGCTCCACGACGTCCATCATCACTTCGTAATCGGCGTACGCCTCGTAGAACTCGAGCATGGTGAATTCCGGATTGTGCGTCCGGTCGACGCCCTCGTTCCTGAAGTCGTGTCCGATCTCGTAGACGCGCTCCATTCCGCCGATGATCAACCGCTTGAGATACAGCTCGTCCGCGATACGGAGATACAGCGCCATATCCAGTGCGTTGTGCTGCGTCACGAACGGGCGCGCAGCTGCTCCGCCGTACTGCGGCTGCAGCACTGGCGTCTCCACCTCGAGATATCCGCGCGCATCGAGGAACGAGCGGATCGCGCGGGTCATTCGAGCCCGCGCGACGAACGTCGCGCGTACTTCCGGATTCACCGCAAGATCGGCGTAACGCTGACGAAAACGCTGCTCCGGATCGCTGAAGCCCATGTGCCGGACCACCGATCCGTCGCTCGCTGTCTCTTCCTTGGCGAACGGCAGCGGACGGAGCGACTTGGCAAGGACCTCGAATGCAGCCACGCGAATCGTCGGCTCGCCACTTCGCGTGCGAAACACCACGCCGCTCACTCCAATCACGTCGCCGATGTCGAGCATGTCGATCAGCGAATACGCGTCACCCAGGTCATCGCGCCGGAAGTACAACTGAACGCGGCCCGTTGCATCGGCAAGATGCGCGAACGCGGTCTTGCCGTGTGCGCGCATGGAAACAATTCGGCCGGCTACGCTCACGCGCTCGGACGCCTCGCCGGCTTGATCCTCCGGAGCGAGCGAGACTGCGTGCTCGGCGGTCGAAGTGCGATCGAAGCTGTATGCAAACGGCTCGATGCCGCGCGCGCGCATCGCGTCGAGCTTCTCGCGCCGCGCCGCCATCAGAAAGTGCAGCTCGTCCGTCATGACTGCGTGCTCCCCTGCTCTGCCTGCATCTTGAGGTACGCCTCGATGAACGGGTCGATTCCGCCGTCCATCACCTTCTGCACGTCGGGAATCTTGAGCTCGGTGCGGTGGTCGTTGACCATCGTGTAGGGTTGAAACACGTAGCTCCGCGTCTGATTGCCGAAGCTCACCGACGTCTTGGACGCGTCCACCTTCGCCTTCTCGGCTTCACGCCTCGCGACCTCGGCCTGGTACAGCTTGTTCTTCAACATCTTGAGCGCGGTCGCCTTGTTCTTGTATTGCGAGCGCTCCTGCTGCGACGCAGTCACCAGTCCGCTCGGAATGTGAGTGATGCGAACCGCCGAGCTCGTCTTGTTGACGTGCTGGCCACCGGCGCCGGATGCACGATAAACGTCTATCCGGAGATCGTCTTCCTTGATCTCGATGTTGATCTCTTCGTTGACGACCGGATAAACGAATACTGACGCGAAGCTCGTATGCCGGCGCGCGTTGGCGTCGAATGGCGATATCCGCACCAATCGGTGCACTCCCGTTTCGGGACGCAGGAACCCGTACGCGTACTGCCCGCGGATCTCCAGCACCGCGCCTTTGATGCCCGCCTCTTCGCCTTCGCTTTCGTCGAGAATGTTTACCTCGAACCCGCGCCGCTCGGCCCACCGGGTGTACATTCGCATCAGCATCTGGGCCCAGTCCTGCGC
>DATNCZ010000422.1:0-7201 GCA_035553335.1 Gemmatimonadaceae bacterium | reverse complement strand
CGCGGCGAGTTGATGCCGATGGTCGCGAACGACGGGCCGCATTACGGCGACAACGTGAAGCTGCAGGGCGCGGGCAAGTACCACCTTCGGATCACGATGGCCCCGCCCGGATCCCACTTTGGTCGGCACACGGACAAGGAGACAGGCGTCGGGCCGTGGTTTGCGCCGTTCACGCTGGACTACGAGTTCGCGTTCACCGGCCTCGGCAAGAAGGGTGGCTACTGATCGTGTCGGCCCACGCGAAACCGCGTTCGCCGTCGTGGCGGATGCAAGGCGTCGCGTCGGTGGTCTCTCCGCTCCTCGTGCTTGCCGCGTTTTCGCCCCCGAAGGTCGCGCACGGGGCCGAAGCAATGCCGGTGTTCTCGATCAAGGCACTCGGCGGTATCCTCGAGCCGGCGATGATCGAAGTGCCGGCAGACACGCGCTTCAAGATCGAAATCGAGAACGAGGGCAGCGACCCTGTCGAATTCGAAAGCAGCGATTTGCACGTGGAGAAGGTGCTCGCAGGCGGCGCGAAATCGTACGTGGTGATCAACGGACTCAAGCCCGGCACCTACATCTTCTTTGACGACTTCCATCCCGACACCGGCAAAGTTCATGTCGTCGTCAAGTAGCGGAGACGACTTCGCGGTTCTGAACTCGTCATGGCTCGCGGCGCTTGGCGAGTGGATGCGCACGCATACGCGCGCGCTGCAGATCGTGCAATGGTGTGTCGTGGGCGTCTATGTCGTGCTGGTCGCGGTGCCGGCGTTCCTGCCGCTTCCACCCGAGGATGCGCATGGGTACGACAACCTCGTTGTGGCCGCGCAATGGTTGTTCTGGGGCTTGTGGTGGCCGCTCGTCATCGCATCGATGTTCGTGCTCGGTCGCACCTGGTGTGGCGTGTTCTGTCCCGAAGGAACACTGACCGAGGCCGCTAGCCGCCACGGACTCGGTCTCGGCGTACCGCGTTGGATGCGGTGGGGCGGGTGGCCGTTCGTCGCGTTCGCGCTGACCACGGTCTTCGGCCAGGTCGTGAGCGTGTACCAGTACGCAACGGCGACGCTCCTCGTGCTTGGCGGGTCGACGCTCGCCGCGATCGCGGTCGGTTTCGTCTATGGAAAAGGCAAGCGCGTCTGGTGCCGTCATCTTTGCCCGGTAAACGGCGTGTTCGCGATCCTCGCCCGGATATCGCCGCTGCATTTCCGCGTCGATTCGAACGCGTGGTCGGCGAGCGCGGGTCGGGTTCGCGCGCATCCGGTGAACTGTGCGCCGATGGTTCGCATCCGGCGGATGACGGGACCCTCCGAATGCCACATGTGCGGGCGTTGCAGCGGCTTGCACGGTGCCGTCGCGCTTGCCGCGCGCCCGCCCGGGCGCGAGGTGATGCGAATCGATCCCGCGGAGGCGCGCGCCTGGGATGCCGCGCTCATCGTGTTCGGCATGATCGGGCTTGCGATCGGCGCGTTCGAATGGAGCGCGACGCCGTGGTTCGTCGATCTGCGCACCGCGCTCGCGAGCCGCGTTCTCGATCACGGTCCTGCGTGGCTACTCGCCGACAACGCGCCGTGGTGGCTGCTGACGCACTATCCCGACGCGCACGATGTCTTCACCTGGCTTGACGGCGCATTGATCGTCGGCTGGATCGTCGGCACGGCGCTGGTCCTCGGCGGCTTCATTACGATCTGCCTGGCGCTCGCATCATTGCCCATGCGCGGAATTCGACACCGCGCCTATGCCCTGAGCTACGCGCTGACGCCGCTCGCCGGCATCGGGCTTTTCGTCGGACTGTCGGCACTGACAGTGGGACTTGCGAAGGGCGAGGGCATGCAAGTCCATGCGTTGCCGATGCTGCGCTGCGCGCTGCTCGGTTTAGCCGCGGCCTGGAGCTTGCGGATGAGTTATGCGCAGCTGCGAAGCCGGGCTACTGGACCACGCCTGGCGTTCGCGCTCGGCGCGTTCGCGCTTGGCGTGGCGGGCGTTCTCGTCGCCTGGTACCCGTTCGTCTTCCACGTCGGCTGAATCGCCCGCGCGCGTCACTTTTTCCGACACGCGACGACGCGGCAAAGGGCATCTTTGTGCCGCGTACGATGACGCGAGCCACGCCAAAAATTACGCGATCTCGCGAGCGGTCTGCGCAACAGGCAGAACGGCACGACTCCGAACTCGGATTATCTGCCGAGCTGCGCGACGACCAACGTTGCCTTCAGTCGCATCGCTTCATCGCGATTACGTAGATCTTTGCAGGTCGATCGCTTTCGTTGCGAATATCGTGCGGCGTGAGTCCCGGTAACCAATAGGCCTTGCCCGCCTGAAGAGACTCGCGTCCAGCCGGGCTCGAGAGCACCACTTCGCCCTCCGAGACGATGCCCACTTCGCCCGGAACGCTGGAGTGTTGACCTGATCCCTGACCGGGAACCAGCGTCAAGAGCTCGATATAAACGCCCGACGTGTTCAGTACTGCGATGGAGCGCGCGCCTTGAGCACCGACAAGGGAGGTACACAAACCAACCGCGATACCGGCTACGAAGAAGAACGTCTTTTTCACAGACCGCGCCTCCCTAATCAGTCAACTCAAGTCAGGGACGACTCGCCTTAGCAATCCGAGTCACGAATCGCCGCAAGACACTCGAGTGGCGGAACGTTCCACCAACGATGGCTCATTCGACGATCGGTTGAGCAATGATCCATAGACTCATCATGGTATAGGCAATCATCAGCACGAGCATCGGAATCTGGCTCCGTATCGCCAAGCGAGGATCGTCAAAACGACGAAGCGCAACGACATGCGCCAAAGATACTGCTGCTACATGGCCGAGCACGATAGCGACCAAGGATGTATACCATACGAAACGGGCGCCGACGATGCCGATGTCCGGTCGAAAGTGGGCGGTGCCAAGAACGTTCCATCCGAATCCGAACGGATCAGAAGCCAGACGGATCAACAACTGTCCCTGGATCAAGAAGTAGCTCAGGTAATGAGCAACGAGATAGGCGATTGCGATCGGCACCAACGTCAAGACAAACGCCCGACTGGCTGCATCGGACGTCATCCGATTTCCCGAGGCATGCGCGATCAACGTTGCGACGAGGTGGTAGACCGCGATGAAAGTGACACAAAAGACCAGGAGTCCAAGAGTACCGATAATCGCGAGGCGCGAATCGCCGAGCATCGGCAGCGCCACGTAGAGCGCGCTTTCGATGCGCTGCCAAACTGGGGTCGCCATGAAGCCATCGAAGGTCACCGTCGAAAGCATGACGACAACGAATGCGGTAATAGACTGGCTCATGTTTTCGGTGTCGAGCAATCCGACGCCCGGCGGTCGCAATCTCCATCTCCACCGCGAATCTGCACCCCGATAGCAGTGATCGCGGTCCGACGCTTCACCGGGGTCGCTTTTTACTTTTTCCTTGTCTTCAGTGCATGTGCCGCAGATGCCATGCTCGATACGGATATCTATAGGCCCGAACTTCGACAGAACGCCGAACGCCAGAGCAAAGGGATCGGCGTGGGTCAGCCATGCACTGTGGCCGAAAACGAACATTCCCGTCCAGGTCAGAACTGAGAATCCGATGACCAACCACGCAAGCTGCGACGGAATGGATCGACCTTCCCAGATGAGCTCCAGCCAGGCAAAGACGATGAACAAAGCGATTGCCGGCCAAACTCCGAGGCTTTTCGGCCAATTGATTGTCGCCCTTCGTGGCGCTCGCGGTTTCGGCAGAATCCGCTCGCACCAATCGAATATCGCCGCCCACGGATTGACGAGCGACCAAACGTTGCCGACGAAAGCCGACAGGTAGGAAAAGCCGACCCACCATGCGATCCAGATCGCGGTGGGGGCAAGATTCCGGGTAGGTGTCTGGTCGCCGATGATTCCAGCGACCACGATCAAAATGAGCGCTGCGACCGCAACGAACTGTGCAATAACCCGGATGTTCGGGCTGGTAACGGCGTTGTCTATTTGCCAGCGAAGATTTCTTTGCGCAGTAGCTTCAACGGAGGCATTCGCGCGAACGGCTATCGCTACGATAAGAAAGGACAACAAGATCGCGCAGGCGGCGCCGATGATCCAAAGCGCCAGGGGAAGCGGCAGATCGTAGCGCAGGCCGAACCCGTGCCCGTATGCCCGCATGGAGAAGAGCCCGAATAGCGGGGCCAAGAGGCGGCCGGGTTGTCGCCCGGTGCGTCGACTGGGGAACGCTGGCGTCAACGCGAGGCGCCCGCTATCGTGGTCGGACTTCCAGATATGCAAGAGGCCGTTGCTTAGAAGGTTCCTTGGAATGGATCTCGATTGGAAAGCGACCTGTCGCCGTCGCGGTAAAGCGCAACGACGTGACAACGTTCGGCACGACGTTGCTTTCGATGTCGTAGCCATGCAGATGGACCTGCACGGGTTTGTCAGAGCTCACGCGAACTACGACTTGATCGTTCTGGCGAACCGCCAGCACTTGAGGTTTGGCGGTCGGCCCTTCGCTATGGATTTCGAGTGCGAAAACGCGGTCTTCCGCATGAGCGGTTGCGATCGCCACTGCGAGCAGCGCGGCGATCAGCAACGTGCGTCCGGCGTATTTCAATCGCGTACCAGGTCCCGTGAACGCTCCTGCAGGTGAGATCACCGCCCGCGAAACGCCTGAATCTTCGCGTTCACCTGCATCACAGCATGCTCGAGCGTTGGAATATCCTTCGCAGGCAGATACATGGCGGGCAGTTCCCACACCTGCTTCAAGGAGAACAGAGGGTCGGCCGGCGCAATCTGTACGTAGGCAAGGAGGTCGTTTCCGCTGCCCACAGTACCCATTCGGACCGAGTCTGCATGGAACTCAGTGTCGACGAGTTGAACGGACGAATCACCGCCTCCGGCGGACACCGATTTATCCATTTGCGCTAGCGCGGCCGCCAAGACAGGCACTTCGTCTTCATCGAGCAATCCCGCCCCAAGCGGATACAACGTGGCTCCCGAGCCCGCCGACACCGAGAGAACAACACTCATTGCCATGTGCTGCCGGCTCGGTTGACCAACCGGGTAGGCGCGAAGCAACTCGAGGCGCATTTCACCCGCCCGGGTGTTCGGGGCCGGGTTTGCGGGAGAGAGACCCGCGAAGGTGGGCGTTTTGACCGAGGGAAACGGCACTGTAGCGATGGTATAGAACTCGCGTACGCATGGAATGCAATGCGCCTGAATGAAGTCCTCGAATTGTGTCAACACCTGGGGCAGCGCACCAGGGCCCGGGGGGACGTTAGTTGCGCCAGCGACGTTGCTTTGCGCGCATACGAGGGCGATGAACGCGACCCGTGCGAAGTTCAGCGTGCGGTATGAAAGTCGCATGAGTCTTCGCATACGGTGCCTGTATCGATTGAGGGGAAAGCGATGCCAGGAAATGAGACGAGCGTGCCGACGTGGCGTCAAACTTCGATGAATCGTGGAAAGCCGACCGTCTCAGTCTCTACGCAATCGGCCGGCGCGGCACTCCCCGATGGTAGAGCGCGTTCAGCGAGAGGTCAAGTTCGTTCCTGCCGTCATTTCATTGGCGAAAGCACTTCGCCGTCCGAGACAGTCGTTCTTTCGTGCACGCTCTGTCAAGTTCCTTGCGTAATTCCGTCGACCTGCTTCGACGCGATTCACAAACAACGACACGTCGCCACTTCTTCCTGGCTAACCTTACAATCGCTTTCATGTCGAGCGGGCGCAGCGTGGACCATGCGCTGCAGTCTCGTCGCTTTGCCAACGTACCGGACAGACTATGCGTCACGTCCAAGGAAGCCGCATGAACAGAATTGGAGTAGCGAAAGGCTTTGCAATTTCGACGGTAGTGTTCCTGGCTTCCTTGACGCTCGCTTCGACCGGATCCGCCCAGACCCCTGGACCCGTTCCCTGGACGGGACCGGTGTCCAAAGCAAAGTGCGGCCCCAAAGACAGGACCGAGGGTGGACTGCAGGGTGAGACCACGCACCAGGAACGCCTTAGCGGCGATTCGGAACATGGCTACAACTGCAATCTCGAGCTCGTGGGGCAGTTCCGGGGCGAAGGAACGAAATCGCAGGGCGCTCTCGCGTGGTCGGACCACTGTGCCTACTACACGACGATCAACAATCCCCTGCAGGAGCATCGCGGCACCATCGTCCTGGATGTCTCGGACCCAGCGCATCCACGGGTAAGCACGTACCTCGACGCACCTGCGATGCTCGACCCGCACGAGTCGATGAAGCTGAACGACCGGCGCAAACTTCTCGCGGGCGGCCAAAACAACGGGCCCTGGTTTGCCATTTACGACGTGTCCGGCGACTGCAGCCATCCGGTCCTGAAGAGCAGCATCCAGCTACCCGGAAGCTCGGCCCACATGAGCGCCTGGGCCCCCGACGGCAGGACGTACTACCTTACGCAGAATCCGCAATGGGGCCCGGGCCCGCTGTACATCCTGGACGTCTCCGATCCTTCCAACGTGAAGCAGCTTCCGACTTGGCAATTCAAGGGCGATGGGAAGCCGCACGATGCGGACGTCAGCGCAGATGGGACGCGCCTCTACTCGGGACAGTACGGCGATGTCGGCACGACTCCCGACGGGCTCGTGATCCTCGATGTGAGCGACTATCAGTCCCGCCGCCCCGATCCGCAGATCAGGATCGTCAGCAAGCTTTTCTGGACTGATTCGAGTGGAGCGGAGCAGATGCTGCCGTTCTCGGCGAACGGGCGCCATTACATTCTCAGCACCGACGAGTTCGGCGGCTTCGGAGCCGCGGGCGGTCTTGCGGCGGCGTGTGACCGCGGAGCGATGCCGTTCGGAGCTCCGCAGATCATCGACATAACCGACGAAAAGAATCCTCGCATCATTGCGAAGGTCATGCTCGAGGTCGATGCGCCCGACAACTGTCGCGCGTTCCTGGCCAATCCTCCTGACCTGGGGTCGACAATGCCGGGCGCGTACCCCGACGGCTACAGTGCCGAACGATGCAACCTGGACCGCACGGACAATCCGACGATGCTTGCCTGCTCGTTCGAACAGGCAGGCCTGCGCATTTTCGACGTTCGCGATCTTGCTCATCCCAAGGAAATCGCGTACTGGAAGCCGCGCGCATTGCGCAAGGCCTTCCTGCCTGGATCGTTCACGTGGACGCCGGATGCCGATCGAACCGCCGACAGGACCGCGGGCACACCGCGCTTCGTGAAGGTCGGCGACGAACTCAACCTGTGGACCGTCAGCGATGGCAATGGCTTTCAGG
>DATNCZ010000421.1:0-2853 GCA_035553335.1 Gemmatimonadaceae bacterium | reverse complement strand
CACAGCGAGCGTGCTGGTTGGATTCTGAACCGTGGGCGAGATGAGCACCGCGGTCAGGACGAGCAGCAACACCACGGGGAACGCTGCCTGTCGCGCATCCTGTTCGCTGCCGACCGTCGCGCCGACGGCGGCGTACAGTGCGCCGTAGAAGAGCAGGCCGAGCAGGAAGAGAACGAGCACGAGGATCACCCAGCTCCACGGTGTCGCGACGAGCGCCGCAAGCATGTCGTTCGAGCCGAATCCTCCGGCCGCGCCCGCAGCCTGCGCCTTGGCGATCGCCGGTGCACCGAACAGCATCGTGCGTGCGGAGATGAGCAGGACCGTGCCACCGACCCAGACGATCTGCTGCGTGAGGCCGACCGCCGTCACACCGATCACCTTGCCGGCCAGCAGGGTTTCCGGCTTCACGCTCGAGATGACGATCTCGGACACGCGTGACATCTTTTCCTCGATCACGCCGCTCAGCATGTTCTGCCCGTAGATGATGATCGACATGTACAGGAAGAACGCGACGATCGTGGCGATGATCGCCTTCGCCGGAGTGGTGACATCCCGTCCGGTATCGTTGATCGAGACCGCCTGAATCGTTGGAATTGGCGCTGACACTACGCTGTCGATCGCGGATCCCGACAGCCCCCCTCTCTCGAGACGCAGGGCGATCAATCCGGAACGAACCGAATTTGCGATGGTGAGGCGATCGCTCTTGGAGTCCGCCTGTCGTCCGGCATATCCCACACTGTCGCCGCGCAACGTCGCTGAATCGAGGACTACAAATCCGTTGGCGAGCCGATGTGCGACTTCGGACGTCGCGTCGTCGCGTGCGTGCGCAAGCGAATCCGGGGATACTATCCTGACGTCTGCCGTAGTCGCGTCCTGGGACGTGCTGCGCAGCACCGCGAGCGAGCGCGCGACGTACTTGCCTAGCCCCTGTTGCGTCGCGTCGATGATCAGGACGCGTGGCGCAACTGATTTCGCGTCCTTGGTCATGAGCAGCAACGGCAGGAATGCGATCGCCGCGAACAGCAGGGGCGCGAATATCGTTGATATCATGAACCATCGCGTGCGCACGCGTTCGATGTATTCGCGCCGCACGATCGCCCAGAGTTTCGATGCCGTATCAGCCATGTCCGCGCATTCCCGGCTCGACGCCTGTTGCACCAACGCGTTGCAGGAAGATGTCGTACAGTGACGGCTGCACCATCACTGTCTTCTCGACCGGTGGTCCGCCGTACTGGGTCTTCACATCGGCGAGCGTTCCGTCGAGCACCTTTTCACCGTGTGCGATGATGCATACGGAGTCGCACATCGATTCCGCGTTCTCGATGATGTGCGTGCTGAAGATCACCGTCTTGCCGCGGCTCCTGAGGTCCATCACCGAATCCTTGAGTGCCTGCGCATTCACGGGATCGAGTCCGCTGAAGGGCTCGTCCAGGATCATGAGATCGGGATCGTGCACCAGCGCGCCGATGAACTGCGCCTTCTGCTGCATGCCGCGCGACAGCTCCTCGATCTTGGCCGATCCCCAGTCGCGTTCGTCCGTGCGGAGCGACAGCTTGTCCAGCCACCAGTCGATGCGTCGATCCGCGTCGTGTGCGTGGACTCCCTTGAGCGCGGCGAGGAACTTGAGTACGTCGCGCACCTTCATCTTGCGATACAGGCCGCGCTCTTCGGGGAGGTATCCGATACGATCGGAAATTCCCGCCGACGTCGCCGGAACTCCCAGGACATTGATGGTCCCGGAATCAGGCTCGATGATGTTGAGGACCATCCTGATGGTCGTCGTCTTGCCGGCGCCGTTGGGGCCGAGCAGGCCGTAGACCGCGCCGGTCGGGACCGATAGCGAGAGATCGCGCACGGCGACGTGTCCCGAATACTGCTTGTTCACGTGGCTTGCTTCGATTGCGTTCTGGGTCATTGTCGCCAAATATAGGCTCGAACGCCATGCACCGCAGTCGGCGGGGGGAGGGGGCGGTGTGCCGGAGTGACTGCGGGATGCAGGGTGGGTGACAGGTCCTTTGCGATATGCGGGACGCGTCCAACGCAACTTCGACCGCCGTAACGATCGAGGGGTCAGGCTCTCGAGCCCGCTTGACGATGATTACGTGAGCGTTGTCCGACGTAGCGCTCTTGGCAATCGCCGCAGGCGACGTCGCAAACAGTGCTGCCACCGATGCTACGATCGGAAATGGCGTGTGACGCATGCTCGCTTCCATCGGAGCGCGTCGGCCAACAACACCCTCTATCTGTACACGTGGCTGGTGTTCTGATCCTGGCCTTCTAGTACCGTCCTTGCACGGTATATCTCGAGCTCGGGCGGTGCCGGTAACGGCACCGCCTTTGCCAAAGATGTCGCCGCCAGCTATCTATATCGCGAACGCGGCGAAAGTGCGCCCCTAAAACGCGAAGGTTGAGAATGAGCTGGCAATACCTGCACACACTGGTCAATCACTTTCCGATCGTACTGACTGTGATTGGCGCGCTGGCGGTTCTCGTTGCGGCGATGGTGCCGCGAAGAGCTACGTGGGTCTATGCGCTATCGACGCTCACTCTGGCCGGCATGACGATCTACCCGGCATGGTGGAGCGGCGGCAGGGCGCGTCACGCCGTGCAGAACGCATGGTACATCGAGCGCGGCGCAATCCAGGCACATTCGGCGGCCGCTGACATAACCCTGTGGATCGTTGGCGTACTCGGCCTGCTGGCACTGATAGCGTTGATGACGATGATCCGGACCCGCGAAGCCGTATCACCGGCGCGCGCGCTCCGCGTAATCGTGGGACTCGGCGCTCTCATTTCCATCTGCGCCGTTTCGTACACGGGCTACCTCGGTGGCAAGATCGTCGTCGAGTCTCC
>DATNCZ010000420.1:0-23183 GCA_035553335.1 Gemmatimonadaceae bacterium | reverse complement strand
ATGACATACCGTCTCGCGTCCACGCTGTCCGACAAACTTGCCGCTGTTGGCGTTACCGCGGGCTCGATTGGAATGGTTGACGAGAAAGGCGACACGCTGCGCATCGCACCGCCATCGCATCCCGTGTCGGTGCTTCACTTTCATGGAATGCAGGACCAGGACGTGCCGTACGGCGGCGGCCCCGAATCCGACGGACCCGACAACATCGTGTCTGTCAGGAACACGATCGGCTTCTGGCTCAACGCCGATCATTGCAACGCGAAGCCCGCCTCGCGCACCGTTTCAGCCGACAGGAACGTCATCATCGACGCGTATCATCCGTGCGCCCAGGGAACCGCCGTCGAGCTCTATACCATTCTGGACGGTGCACATCGCTGGCCCGGCGACGACATCCCGTGGTACACCTTTCCCGGCCGCGACGACTCCGACATCGTCGCCACCGACGTGATGTGGACCTTCTTCGCGGCACATCCCAAGGTGGATTGATGTGCGTTGGGGCAGGCCCCGTGCGTTGGGGCAGGCCACCGTGCCTGCCCCCCTTTTCCCCCTTCGCCCCCGTAGCCCGACCCTTGCATCATGCCTCGTCATGACCCAAGCCCAACGCAAGCATCTCGAGAGCCGCCTCCTCCAGGAGCGCGACCGCATAAATCAGCTCCTTTCCCGCTACGCCGCCCAGAACGAGAACGAGGACGACCAGGACCAGGCCGGCGACCTCACCAAGATGCCCCTCCACATGGCCGACCAGGGCACCGACACCATGCAGCAGGAGCTCGACGCAGTGATGGTGGACCGCGAGTCGAAAACCCTCGCAGAAATCGACGCCGCCCTCGAGCGCATGTACAACCATCCGGACCAATTCGGGATCTGCGAGAACACAGGCAAGGAGATCCCGTTCGCGCGGCTGGACATCGTACCGTGGGCGAGGACCTGCTGACCGGGACCGGCCCGTCCCAGCACCCGGATTCGCAAGCGCCAGCCTAGCCCCATCCCCAAGGCGCCACCGTTAGAAAATCATCGGTTCGTTTTCGAACGATGATTCGAGTCATTATCTTCCCCGCTCCTCCTCCATGGAAGGGGCATTCTTGGTCGTCCTGCACGCTCTTGGGCAGTGCTTAATACGAACCGCGATCACCACTATCAGCCCGCGCGCGGACATGTGCTTCGCGCTCGGCTCCTATCTCACGCGCGAACGAGGTAATCGGGTTCCACGCCGGCAGATCGAGAAGCTCTTCTGGCCCGCCATGCGCGCCGCGGACGCGTCGCACTCGCTCAGTGAGCTGATCCACAAGCTGCGCCGCAAGGGCATGCACATCCAGCGCGACGAGTCCGCCTGCATCTGGCTTCCGCGCGACGCCGCCTCGATCGATATCGATCAGCTGAGCACGGAGGAGCCAGCCCGGCTCGCGGAACGCGACCTGTCGATCCTCCCTGGATATTCACCCCGGGCCTCGTCAGCATTCAACGATTGGGTCGACGAGTGGCGAGACGACCTGCATCTGCGGCTGTTGAACATCGTGGTTGCGGCAATGACCCGCGCGAGCGCATCGAGCGACTGGCCGGTCACTCTCTCGCTTGCCAACAAGGCGCTGAAACTGGATCCGGAACATCCATCCGCCCTCCTCGCGCGTGCCCGCGCCGCCGAGCATCTGGCACGCCAGAACCGCGAGTCCCGACAGGCTGCCGTCCCCGGCGGATCCGCCGAACGCGCCGTCGCACAGTTGCACGAGAGTGCATCCGCTGTCAAATGGCCCGACCGGAGAACCGTCGCCGCAGCCAGCGACGACACGACGCTTGTTGGACGCACCGAATCCATGGAGCGACTCCAGGCGCAGGCAATCCGGACATTCAACGGAAAGGTGAGCTCCGCCTACATCTCAGCCCCGACCGGCGTCGGAAAGAGCCGCCTGATCCGTGAATTCTCCGCCTGGATGCGCAGCAGGAACGCCGTCGCCTGCACCGTCTCGTGCGGCAACCACGACGCGAAGCGGCCACTCTCGGCGTTTGTGCAGGCCGTACCACGCCTGCAAACGTTGCCCGGCGCCGCCGGATGCGCACCCAGCACGCTCGCCTGTCTCAACCGTATCACGCACACGTCCGGCGATGACGCATCGGCCATGGCTTGCGACGAGACACTGTACGAGTCGACGTCGACGCGAGCCGCCGTCGTCGATCTCATCGAAGCGATTGCGGACGAGCAGCCCTTGCTGCTCGTTGTCGAGGACGTACACTGGCTCGACTCGGCGTCGTGGGCGCTGTTGCGAACGATTGCGACTACGGCGCAGGGATCCGTGATGATCGTGTGTACCTCGCGGGTGAAATGGCGGGATACCGCGTGGGGTGAACCCGACACCTTTGCCATCGAGGAGCTGTCCACCCTCGATGCAACCGCGGCGCGTGCGCACATGTCCAATCGACTCGCCAAACGCGGCCGCAGCACGGACGACGGCTTTGTCGATTGGTGCGTCCGGACTTCTGGCGGCAATCCGTACTTCATCGAGGAGCTCGTCAATTTCTGGATCGCGACCGGCGAGCAGTACACGGCCCCACCTTCACTCATCACGCTCGTCGAGACGAGAGTCGCCAACCTCCGACCCGACGCACTCCGCGTACTCCAGGCCGTTGCCATACTCGGCAAGAACAGCACGGTGGGATTGCTCCAGGAAGTGCTCCAGTTTCCAACGCACGTGCTGTTCTCGGCGATCGAAGCACTGGACGAGGCCAGCATGCTCGCAATTGGAGAGGGTGCAACGGAGAGGGCCGCGTCGGTGCTCTGCCGCCACGACATGGTCCTGCGCGCCGCCACGCGCGGGTTGTCCGCCCCTGGACGTGCGTTGCTCCACCACGCCGCAGCGAGCGCCCTCGAGACAGTCGCAACCGCGACGCGCTCGGCGGAATTGTTCTGGGACTGCGCCGACCACTGGCAGAGCGCCGGCCAACCCGATCGTTCGACACTGGCCGCCGTAGCATGCGCACGCCATCTCCACGACATGGGGCTGGTGGACGAGGCAGTGAACCGGTGCAGCACTGCGCTTCAGACATGCCGCGGTAACACAAGCAGAGCATTGATACTACGCGCAATGGCGCATTCGCAATTTGTGGCAGGCGAGTGGCGGGCATTCTGCAATACCGTTATCGAAGTCCGGTCGCTCGAAGACTATTGCGGCGATGCGAAGACCACCCACGACGATCTGGAGCTATGGGAGCTCATCGCCCAGCGCAGCTTGCATCGGGACTGGAATAGTGCGCTCCGGATGACGCTGCGATGCGTATACGCATATGATGCGGATGCTTCGCACCGCGTCCAAGCTGCAATCAACGCACTCAAGATTGCGTCGAACATCAGTGATCTCGATACGATGGATGCGGTCTACCAAGAGGTTGCGCCGCTATCACTTCAGTCGAACGTACCCGCGCAACACAGACTGATGCTGAGCATGATATACGAGACCATTCGTGGCAGCGCCGATGCTGGTACACTCGCCGCACGCGAACTGCTGCTCTTTGCGGAGCGCACTCTGCCGCGACGACATCGGATGACAATTATGCTCAATTGCACGAGTGCGCTGCGCCGCAGCGGGCTACCTGGAGAGGCGGAAACGGTCTGCGAGTCGCTCTTTCAGTCTGCCGTTCAATTTGACTGCCATGACTTGGCAGCAGAAGCATGCAATCGACTGATCGAAATGCATTGCGACGCTGGGCGGATCGACATCGCGAGCCGATGGGTCGGCAAGTATAGGCGGCTGCGCCGTCCAAACGGGGAACTCAGATCGCGCCGCAGCCTCCGCATAGCCATCGCGCGTGTGCACATTTGGCGGAAGCAGTGGGATGCAGCACATCGTCTGCTGGAATCGCCCGGATCCCGTCCGCTATGGGAGGATTCAGTAGTCCAGTTCCGAACCGCTGCGCTCGCGACAAAGGTCCGGCTGGGGGTCGGTCAGGGAGTGGGTCAAGCCGAAGTGGCCGAGTGGGTATTCAAACTTGCCAACGCAAGCTCTCTGCTCCGGACCACTGGCGCCCAAGATTATGAATGCTATTCATTGTATCTCGGGTATCGCTATCTCGGGGAGACAGAACTCGCGCAAAACTTTCTCGATCAGTACGTCAGGTGCGAGCGCAGAGATACGAAGCCTGTTGCGCCAGAGATAATCGTCGAGCTCGCGCGTCTCGGTTCAGGCTTGTGATGCGAGCCGAAGTCGGGGGACTTCTTGCGTGTGTGGGAGGGACTGATGCGACGAATGCTTGAAAAGCTCGTCAAACCGTCCACTGCTCAACAAAGCATCACAAATCTCTGGATCGAATTGCCGCCCGCGATGCTTCATAAGCTCTGATCTGACCGCAGCCGCATCCAAAGCTTTGCGGTATGGTCGGTCCGATGTCATTGCGTCAATCGTGTCGGCGAACATGATGATGCGTGACGCAAGAGGAATGCGGTCGCCCGCGAGTCCATCCGGGTAACCAGTACCATCCCAATTTTCATGATGGTGACGTACTGCGGAGACAACATCCCTCAACTGTGATACCTTCGCAACCAATTCTTCACTCTTGATCGGGTGCGTCTGCATGATCGCATTTTCTTCTTCTGTCAAACGACCTGGTTTCAGCAGAATTGGTGCGAATATCTCATGGATCTTGCCTACGTCGTGGAGTAGTGCGGCGATCTCGACACGCCGTGCCACCGACGACCGCAGACCAACGATCTGCGCTATGATCTTGGCGTGCTCCGATACGCGCCTCGAATGGCCCGACGTATATGGATCCCGCGCCTCGATGGCTGCAACCATCAACTCAAGCAGCTCCTGGTTCGCCTTTTCGAGTTGAAGGTTGACGATGTATAGTTCCCGCAATCCCAACAGAGAAACGGCAACACCGAACGCACCTGGGGCAGCGTACTTCGCATAGACCCACGCCAACAACACAATTACCGGAAGTGCGATGACGTCGTAGGCCAGAGTTCCGAGGCTGTTCTCAGTCCAAACCTCCCAAAGACGCCGCCCTTCGCTCAACGCGACGACGCCGCTTACGGAAAGACTGTTGACTGCAGAGTATGTCAGGAACAACGCACCGAAGGCTGCATACGGGAGTGAGCCGCCCTGGAGGACTGATGTTCCACCGAACAATTTGTATGCTAGGATCGCGGTGGACACCGAAAGGCCTTGCTGACAAAGATTGAACAGGCCCTTCGCAAGGGGGCGCCGTCTGACGATCTGCACGGCAGCCGCCACAATTACTACGCCCAGGACGGTCAACCAGTCAGGCGATATGGCCGCACTCGCGAGAAACGGAACGAATGACACTGTCCCGGTCGTGTTGCGTGACAGCGAGTGACCCATCATATGGGTCGCCAGCGCAATGACGCTGAGCGTGGCTACTGCTCGAAGATGATCCGCGCCCGCGTAGGGCGCAATCCAAACGAGTAGCGCAAGCGATGCACTGGCTAGCAGTGCAATGGTGAGAATGTACGTGCGAACTGGCTGTTTCATCATATATGCGAGGACCCCCGTCCGCGACCCTATGACCACTCTTGCGACCCGCCGCCCGAAAACATAGCGACAAATAAAGCTGCAAAGAAACTCATGTCCGCGTCACCTCCCATCCGTTTTGTCACGACGCTTGCGCGCGTGCAAACTGCAAAGGTTGGCTCCGCTCGTTCCTACCTAACCTACCGTCTCAACTCCGCTAGGTCGGGGAACGGGGGTTTTGTTTTGATTAGTCTATAGTTCTTCTCGAGGTAAGCATCAGGTCACGCATGATTACGCGCCGTACTCCAACCAACGGTTCGTTGCATCCAGCACGGCGAGTACCGACGCCGTTTCTGCGCTATCACTCACTTCGCACGTTCCAGCAAGCAACCGGACTTCGCGTCCGTGTCGCACCGCAACGCCAACGAAGATGAACTTCCTGTCGAACGCTTCAAATACGCGCACACCTTCGAGCCCGAACTGACGGTCCTTCGAGTCAGCGTCTCCAATCGCGAGACACGCTGCACGAGCCGCCAGCTCCAGGCGCGCACGGTCGCCATCGACTCCGCGCGCCTCACCGATGAACGACGTTCCATCCTTGATCAGCGACACGCGACACGACACACCGCGCGCTCTGGATCCGCGGACTTCCACATCCTCGAAATAGATCCGGCGACGCGGCCCGTCCAGACCAGGTGTAGGCGTGTAAACACCCATTCCCTCAGTATCGGCAGCGCTCCGGCTTTTCGGAGGCGCAATCGGCGATGGCGTGGACGTCGGCGGCGGTGCCGGTTTCGGCTGTGGCGGCGGCGCCTCGCTCACCGCAGCTATCGACACGCGGCGATGATCGATCCGCAGCCCAAGGTGCGCAAACAGGGCACTCTCGACGTTACGCACGGTCTGCTTCGCGGGCACCTCGGACGTCGTCAGGATGTGCACCTCCTGAATCGACCCCTCGCCGTTATCCACAACCCGCACCGAGACCACGCCCGGCAACGTGCGGATCAACTCTTCGGCTTGCTCCCCGAGCCGTGCGGGCGTCACAAATGTAGTCACGCGTTTAAGGAACTAAAGTTTGGCTACGCGAGACGATAGTCGCCCCCGCAGATGCCACCCGACAATAGATGACCCGTAAGACACAAGCCCGCCAAGAAGGGGAGCTTTCTCCCTCCTTTGGCGGCCATCACAAACTGTGGCCACATGCCGGTTTAGGCAATAGTGGCGTAGCCATCCGGAATGTCGTAATCTCGTAACTTCCGATACAGCGTCCGCTCACCTATCCCTAGAAGTTCGGCAGCTCGACGCCGATTCCCATCAGTTTCACGCAACGCGGCTTCGATCGCCCCCCGCTCGATCTCGGCCATGGTCATTCCTGGCGTTATCGTCAAAACATTTGGGGCGGGCGGTGCCGCTGGCTCGAGAGCTGCCATCGCCGGGGCAAGAGAGCGTGGTTCCACACCCCCGCCCACAGCTGGTCCGGCGCCTGCGCTGTTCTCATCCACCCGCCGGCGCAGCTCGTCCAGCTGCAGCCTCAGCTCTACCAGACTGTGGACGATGAACTCCAGCTCGCGCGCGCCCGCCCCCGCTCCGCCTTCACCGCCGCGCATTACCGGTGGTGCAATCCTCACCGGCAGCAAGCTCGACCTCTCCCGCACCTCTGCCGGGATGTCGGACGCGGTAATCTCCCGGCCCGGAGCCAGCACCACCATGCTCTCGATCAGATTCTTGAGCTGCCGCACGTTCCCGGGCCACGCATAATCGGCCATGATCTGCATCGCGTCCGCCGAAATGCCGTGGAACGGCCGGTCGTGCTGCGCCGAAAACTGCCGCACGAAGCGACGCACTAGTAACGGAATGTCGGCGCGACGCTCGCGCAACGGCGGTAGATAGATGCTGAGAACGTTGAGCCTGTAATACAGGTCCGATCTGAACCGGCCCTCTTCGACGAGTTGACGGAGGGGCTGATTCGTAGCGGTCACGACGCGCACGTTGACCTTGATCGGCGTCGTTCCTCCGACCCGCGTCACCTCTCGCTCCTCGATCACGCGCAGGAGCTTGACCTGCGTCGCTGGTGGCACGTCGCCGATCTCGTCGAGAAACAGCGTCCCGGTGTCGGCCAGCTCGAAGCGACCGATGCGACGCTCGGCAGCGCCGGTGAACGCTCCTTTCTCGTGACCGAACAGCTCGCTCTCGAGCAACGTTTCCGGCAGCGCACCTACGTTGACGGCGATGAACGGCCGCGACCTGCGTGGACTCAACTGATGAATCGCACGCGCAACGAGCTCCTTGCCGGTGCCGCTCTCGCCCTCGATCAGGACCGTGCTCGACACAGGTGCCATCTGCTCCACGCGCACGAGCACTTCACGGATCGCGTCCGACTGTCCCACAAGCCCGGTCGATTCGGCGAGCCGGCGACGCTCGAGCACGCGCTTCACTGCATCGAACAGATCTTCCGCGACTACGGGCTTGGTGTACACGTCCACAAAACCGATCGCACGCAACCGCTCGATCAGCTGCGGATCCGCGACGTCCGCGAGGCCGATCACCGCAATCCCTTCCCAGAGCTGGTCGCGCACGACCTGGCGCACCGCGGGATCGGCGATGTTTCCCGTCAGCACGATCAGCTCCGGCCGCACGCGACGAATCTCGGTCGCGAGATTGTCCACGGCCGAAACCATCGACGTGGTTATGCCGGCCGCTTCGAGCAATGCGTTGAGACGCACCGCCGGCTCCACGTCGGCGAGCGTGATCACCACGGTCGCACCGCCGCTACGCGCCATCACCGCTCCGATGCTCGGCTGGAGGCTCGGCTGGATGCTCGGTGAAACGCCCGCTCAGAATGTCGCACGCATGCGACACCACAGGCTCCAGCGTAGCCAGCCCGTCGCGCACGCCGCCCGGTGAGCCGGGAAGGTTCACGATCAGCGTTCCTGCGCGGACGCCTGCGATACCACGCGACAGCGACGCACGCGGAAAGCGCGTCGCGTGATCGCGCAGCCGCTCGCCGAAGCCGGGTGCCTCCGCCGATATCACGGCACGTGTTGCTTCAGGCGTCACGTCACGTTTCGCCAGTCCGGTGCCGCCGGTCGTGACGACGAGATCGCATGCGCCGCCGTCGCAAACTGCGATGAGGGCGCGCACGATCTCGACCGAGTCGTCAGCTGTTACGACGCGCGATACGACATTGTCGCCGCGTGCAACAGCCCACTCCGCGATTGCATCACCCGACAGATCGGCACGCGCTCCACGGGCGACGGAATCCGAAACAGTGACAATGGCGATGTTCAACGATGCGAAGCGTTCTTGTAGAATGGCATCTTCTGCACAACCGCAGGAAGACGCTTGCCTCTTATCTCGACTTCGAACTCGGTTCCTTCCTTCGCCGCTGCGAGTGGCAGATACGCGGTGCCGATCGCAATACCGAGAGTCGGACTCATCGTGCCGCTCCGCACCTCACCGCTCGCCGCCCCGTCGCACGAGACGGGATATCCGTGCCGGGGAAATGCGCGGTCCGGCATCGTGAAACCGATGAGCTTCCGTGGAATTCCCGCCGCCTTCTGCCGTTCGAGCGCTTCCTTCCCCACAAAGTCACCCTTCTTGAGCTTGACCAGCCAGCCGAGTCCTGCTTCGTACGGCGTGGTGCCGTCATCGATGTCGTTGCCATAGAGTGCCATTCCCATCTCGAGACGCAGCGTGTCGCGCGCGCCAAGTCCGGCCGGCGTGACGGAACCCTCGCTCATGAGCGCGTTCCACATCTCCACTGCACGCGATGCGTCGAAGTAGAGCTCGAAGCCATCCTCGCCTGTATAACCGGTGCGCGACAGAATGACCCCCGGCACGCCCGCGACGGTCGCAACCTGAAAATGATAGTACGCGATATCGTCGAGGTTCACGTCTGTGAAGCGCGCCATGACCTCCTGCGCGCGGGGCCCCTGAAGCGCGAGCAACGCGATACGATCGCTCACGTCCTCGATGCTGCAATCAAAACGATCCATGTACGCACTGATGTGCGCGAGATCCTTGTCCTTGTTCGACGCGTTGACGACCATCATCAGATGATCCGGGAACCTGTAGACGAGGCAATCGTCCACGATCGTTCCGCCTTCATTCAGAATCGTGGAGTATTGCGCCTGGCCGACAGCCAGAGCCGCCACGTCGTTCGTCGTCACGTAATTCGCGAAGTCGATCGCCTGCGGCCCGCGGATCATGAACTCGCCCATGTGGCTCACGTCGAACAGCCCCACGTTCTCACGCACGGACTTGTGCTCGGCTGTAATGCCCGCCGGGTACTGGACCGGCATCTCGAAGCCCGCGAACGGCACCATCTTGGCGCCGAGCGCTACGTGGATGTCGTGTAATGGAGTGCGCTGGCTCAAAGCTTCTCTCCTCCCATGAGTACTGCCATGATCGCCTTCTGAATGTGAAGTCTGTTTTCGGCCTCGTCCCATACGCGGCTCTGTGGGCCGTCGATTACGTCCGCGGTAACTTCCTCGCCTCTGTGTGCGGGCAGACAGTGCAGAAAGATTGCGTTCTTCGCGGCGCGGGCCATGAGCGCCGAGTCCACGCAGAATCCGCGGAAGGCTCTCTCGCGCACCGCCTGTTCTTCTTCCTGCCCCATGGATGCCCACACGTCGGTCGTGACCACGTCGGCGCCGTTCGCGGCCTCGGATGGATCGCGCACGACGCTCACCTTCGAGCGCGTGCGTGCACGTGCGATCAGAGCCGCGTCGGGATCGTATCCCTCAGGGCACGCAAGTGACAGCTCGAAACCGAGTACGTACGCCGCGTTGATCCAGGAATTCGCCATGTTGTTGCCGTCGCCGATCCATGCAACCTTGCGCCCGGCGATACCGCCGAGTTGCTGACGCACCGTGAGAACGTCGGCGAGTACCTGGCACGGGTGCAACAGATCCGTGAGACCGTTGATCACAGGAACCGTTGCATCCTTCGCGAGCGCCTCGACATCGGCGTGCGCGAAGGTGCGGATCATTATGCCGTTCACATAACGCGAAAGAACCTTTGCGGTATCCGAGATCGGCTCTCCCCGGCCAAGCTGAACGTCACGCGGCGACAGGAACAGCGCATGACCGCCGAGTTGATAGGTTCCGACTTCAAACGACACGCGCGTTCGCGTGGACGCCTTCATGAAGATCATCGCGAGCGTCTGGCCCGCGAGTGGTTTTTTGGTGTAAGTGCCGGCGCGCATCGAATCCGCCAGCACGAACAGCGATTCCAGCTCGGCGGACGAAAAATCGGGAATGGCGAGAAAGTCGCGGTGTGCTGTGGTCATCGGTCCGAATTGCGGGAAATGTCTACTGGTTCTGTCTCATCAATTCTAGTGGACTCAGGCGGCCGCGCGAACGATGGTTGTGAAGCTCGCGGATGCAACGCGGCGCCCGTCGACCGTGGCGCGGCCCTTGAGATGAGCTACGCCACGCCGGAAGCTCTCCAACTCGACGCTCAGAACCAGGGTGTCGCCGGCCACTGCCGGGTCACGGAGGCGCACCCGCTCTATCGCCGCGAAATAGCCCACCACCCCTGCACGGGCATCCACCAGCCCGAGCAGGAGCGCCGCCGATGTCTGCGCCAGCGCCTCGATCGCAAGAGTGTTCGGCATCGCCGAATCTCGTGGGTGCCAGGCTGCCCCGAACCACTCGCCGCCGGTGACACGCTTGATTCCCTCCACAAGCCGTCCCGGCTCGATCACGTTGATGGAGTCGACGAGCAGGAACGGGTATCTGTGGGCCAGAACGTTGAGGATCGCCGCCGAATCCATCAGCATGTCAGTGCCTCAAAGGATGTACCGTCGCAGGTCCTCGTCTTCCACCACCTTCGCGAGCCGCGACTTCACCATCGCCGCATCGACGTTGACCGGCTCCTTGCCACCGTCCGGAAGCTCGTACAGTACATCCTCGAGCAGCGTAGTCATCACCGTATGGAGTCGTCGTGCACCGATGTTCTCCATGCGATCGTTGGCATGTGCGGCCGTTCGCGCAATCTCCGCAACGCCGTCGGTCGTGAACGTCAGCGACGCGCCTTCGGACTCGACCAGTGCGGCGTACTGCTTGGTGAGTGCGTTTTCCGGCTCCGTCATTATGCGCACGAAATCAGCTTCGGTGAGCGGCTTGAGCTCGACGCGAATCGGGAAACGACCCTGCAGCTCGGGGATGAGATCGCTGGGCTTGGACACGTGGAACGCGCCCGCGGCTACGAAGAGGACGTGGTCCGTCTTCACGTTGCCGTACTTGGTCGATACAGTCGAGCCTTCCACGATCGGCAACAGGTCACGCTGTACGCCCTCGCGAGAGACGTCCGGGCCGCCGGTATCGCCCCGCTGGCCCGCGATCTTGTCGATCTCGTCGAGGAAGATGATCCCCATCTGCTCGACGCGTTCGAGTGCGTCGGTCACAAGCTCGTCCTGATCGATGAGCTTTCCCAGCTCTTCATCCATCAGGATTCTGCGCGCTTCCGGCACCTTCACCGTACGCTTCCGCGTACGCTTGGGCATCATGTCGCGGAGCATGTCGGAAAAATTCTCCATTCCTTCTGGTGCTCCCTGCGGCACCATCATGTCGAACATCACCGGCGCGTTCTGCTGTACTTCGATTTCGACTTCACGGTTGTCGAGCTCGCCCGCCAGCAGGAGCGCCTTGAGCTTGTCGCGCGTACGCTGGTAACGATCGCGCGCCACTTCCACTTCCTTCGTTACACCGCCGCTCCCGGAGACGAAGAACACCTGCTCGTCGTTTGCCGCCGTCTGGACGTCGCTCGCCGGCTTTGCCTCTTCCGGCATGGGAAGCAGCAGATCCAGGAGCCGGTCATCGACACGCTCGTTCGCGAGCTCTTCCACTTCGCTCTCCCGATCGTCGCGGACCATGCTGATCGCCGCCTCTACGAGATCGCGAACCATCGATTCGACGTCGCGGCCAACGTATCCGACTTCGGTGAACTTGGATGCCTCGACCTTCACGAACGGAGCGCCGGCGAGCTTTGCCAGGCGACGTGCGATCTCCGTCTTGCCGACTCCGGTCGGACCGACGAGTATGATGTTGTTCGGCGAGATCTCATCGCGAATGGAGTCCGGCGCACGCTGTCTGCGCCACCGGTTCCGCAACGCGATCGCCACCGCGCGCTTCGCGTCTCCCTGCCCCACTATGTAACGATCCAGCTCGTGAACGATCTGCCGCGGAGTGAGATCGGCCAGCTTCGCCAGCGCCTGTTGCGTGCGTGGTGAGGCCATGGCTAAGCTCCCGGCTCGATGATGGTGATGTTCGTATTGGTATAGATGCAGATTTCGCCGGCGATCGTCAGCGCGCGCCGCACGATGTCGCGCGCATCGAGCTCCGTGCTCTCGACCAGCGCTCGCGCCGCGGCGAGTGCATACGTACCGCCGGACCCGATTGCGAGAATTCCGTCGTCCGGCTCGATGATGTCGCCGGTTCCCGAGATGATGAAGCCATGCTCGCGTGACGCAACGACCAGCAGCGCTTCGAGTCGCCTGAGAACCCGGTCGCTTCGCCAATCCTTGGCAAGATCGACCGCCGCCCGCGGAAGGTTGTCCGGAAAGCGCTTCAGCTTTTCCTCGAACTTCTCGAATAGAGTGAACGCGTCAGCCGCAGCGCCCGCGAAACCGGCGAGCAACCGGCCGTTCTGGAGCGTGCGAACCTTCTGAGCGTTGGATTTCATTACCGTGTCGCCCACGGTGACCTGACCGTCGCCGCCGAGTGCGACCTGACCATTGCGGCGCACGGCCAGGATCGTCGTGGCGCGAATGGTCGGAAGTGTGCTGTGCATACCCTAAAGAAATAGCCGTGCGCCCCCTTTTTGCACTCTGAGATCCCGGAGCGGGAGGATTGGCCGCAGCCAGCCGGATCGGACGAGAGAATGGAGCAATCGTGAGCGTCTATGAAGTGCCCGTAGTGCTGGGAGTAATCGTGATCCTGATGGGGCTCGGTCTCTTGTGGGATTCCTGGGGCCCGCAAACGATCGGCCCGATGCGGGATCGCCGGCGGCGCCCCCGAGCCCCAATCGACCTCAAGGGCGAGTTCGTCGCGGGTGTAGGAATCGTGCTACTAGGTGCTGCGCTCATCGGCAGCGACTGGCGCTTTGAAACCGTGACCATACTGGCCGGCGCGCTATGTGTACTTGTAGGCGCACTAAGGAATCGGAAATATTTTCGGGAAGTGTTCACTTTCCGTGGCGCTGCGCGACGTGATGATGATCCGATACAGCCAAAATCGGGCAAATTGCGAATTCGATAATCATCAACCTGTATGGTATCTATACAGCGATGTTCAGTACCATAATGTACCGGCAAGCTGTTTGCACTAAACCGTACCATGGATACTTACGACGAAAATCTGCTCCTCCGCGCGCTCCCGTCCGCGTCGATCAAGCGACTCGCTGAGGATCTCGTAATCATCAACACCCCCACTCACGCCGAACTGTACGGGCCCGGCGACATGGTGAACCGGATCTATTTCCCTCTCGATTCGGTGATATCGATGACGGCCCCCCTCGGTGCGACCCAAGGCGAGGTTGCGACGGTCGGCCAGGAAGGGATGATTGGCCTGCCGACGGTTTTTGGCACCGAGATGGCAAACATGCGCTTCTTCGTCCAGATCGGCGGACGATCCGCCGTCATGACCGCCGACCGGTTTACCGAGCTGCTCCGCTCCGACGATGCTCTGCGCACGGTGATGCTGCGCTATGCCCACGCGATGTTCACCCAGATCGGACAGTCGGTCGTGTGCAACCAGCGGCATTCGCTCCGGCAGCGTTGCGCGCGATGGCTTCTGATGACGCATGACAGGGTTCCGGGTGATCAGTTCCACCTCACGCACGAAGCACTCGCCGTCATGCTTGGGGTTCGCCGCGCCGGCGTCACGGTCGCGGCTGGCAACCTCCAGAGAGCCGGACTCATTCGATACCGGCGCGGAGAAATAACAATCGTCGACAGAGAGGGGCTGGAGAAGGTCTCCTGCGAGTGTTATCGGCTCGTGGCCGACGTCTATGACAGGCTCGTTGGCCAGACGGGGTACAAGGAAAGCGCGGCGTAGAGGTTGGGACCGGAGGTCGTCATTGCCACGAAGGGGGAATGACGACCTTTCTACTCCTTCTCACTCGCGTGCCATGCCATTTCAGCCTCGTCCGGTGGCCGCAGCAACAGGTCCAGCGCCAGCCACATCAGCCGCGACACAGGATAGAGAACGATCGGTGCTGCGATCATCGCGACGATCAAGGAGTATTCGACGCCGGACCAGGGCACGTCCGGCCACATCACTATCACCACTACGAGCAGCACCAGCGCGAAGATGATTTCCGCCAGCACGATGTTGAAGAACATCCCGCCGAGGAAATAATCATCGGCCTCGCCGCGATCGAGCCGGATTCCGCACTTCGCGCAGTGATGCTGCAACTTGAACCACGTGCGCAGTACCCTGGATCCGCCGCAATTCGGGCAGCGCAGCCGGAATGCGCGTGCGAATTCACGCATGACGTCCCGCATCCGGGGCATGACTATCTCACCCCTGCTGCTCATCTCGCCCAGATCCGCGACGCGCATCACTTCCGCGAAGCGCCACACCGACTCGAGCAATCGAGCGGCCGGTTCTTCCGGGAAATCCGCCGCGATCTCGCTTCGCCTGATCTCGCCGTCGGCCGCTGTGAAGAACAGAAACAGTCCTGACGCGTCACCGTTCTGCGGACGAGCGTCGCTATCGATAGTTTCATGGCGACGCTCCACCGTCCATGACTTCCCCTGAACAAACAGGTACAACGCCATCAGCGAAGGTCGCACGCTAGGCGCGCGGGTGGGCGGACTTGTACGCCTGCTTGAGCCGCTCGACACTGGTATGCGTGTAGATCTGCGTCGTCTGCACCGACGCGTGGCCCAGCAATTCCTGAACTGCACGGAGGTCGGCTCCAGCATCGAGCATGTGCGTCGCGAACGTGTGTCGCAGCGAGTGCGTCGATAGACCCGAGCCCTCGCTCACCAGATCCAGCAGAGTCGTGACAGCGTTCTGGAGCGCACGCGTACTGATCCGGCGTCCCCGCGCCGACAGGAAAAATGCCGTTCGATCGCCTGTCGGTCCGATGACGCGCAGCAGCTCGTCGCGCTTCGATTCGTAATTGCGGAGAGCAAGCGTCGCGCGATCACCCAGTGGAACAATGCGCTCCTTTCGACCCTTGCCGCGCACCTTTACCTGATTGGCCAGCAGATCCAGAGAGTCACGGTTGATGCCGCGGAGCTCGGACAATCGCAAACCCGCTGAGTAGAACAACTCCAGCATCGCAAGATTCCGAACGTCCGTGAACTTTCCACCATGGGCGCGCGTTTCCGCGGCGCTGAACAACGTGCCCATCTGAGCAATGTCAAGATATTCAGGCAGGTACTTGTCGCGCTTCGGTGCTGCGACGGCACGTGCTGGATTTGCCTCTACGATCTCGTTTCTGTGCAGGTACTTGTAAAACGATCGCACCGCAGACAGCGACCGACCAGCCGAACGCTTTCCGACCCCGCGACGCACGAGATGCGCCAGGAACCCGCGGATTGCGAGCCGATCCAATCCCTGCCATGACCAGCTCTCGACACCGTAGTAACTGCCAAGGTACGCCGTGAACTCGGCAAGATCGCGCGTGTAAGCCTTGATGGTGTTGGGCGATACGTTCCGCTCCTTCTCCATGTGCTCGAGAAACTCCGCGACGCGATCGATCTCTTCGCTCATGCCGACGCGACCACCGGCTCGATGGACATCTCGTCCCGCCACACGCGCATGTCGCGTACAGCCCGTTCCGCCATGCGCTCCTTCTTCAGGCGCTTGTCACGAATGCGCTCATCGAGGTCATCCACCAGACCGAAGTTCGCGTTCATCGGCTGGAAGTGCCGTGGATCCGCCTCGCGCAGATAACGGTAGAGCGCGCCGAGCATGGTAGTGCCTGGCGGTACGATCGGGTCGAGGCCATTCATGACGCGTGAGAGGTTCATTCCGGCGAGCAACCCGGAAGCAGTACTCTCCGTGTATCCTTCCACGCCGGTGATCTGGCCAGCCAGAAAAATCCGCGGGTCATCACGCAGCGTCAGCGCCGCCGTGAGAACGCTCGGCGAATTGACGTACGAGTTGCGATGGATCGACCCGTAACGCAGAAACTCCGCGTTCCCGAGTCCCGGGATCATGCGAAAGACACGCTGCTGTTCGGGTATGCGCAAGCGCGTCTGAAATCCGACCAGGTTCCACAGGCGTCCGGCGCGATCCTCACGCCGCAACTGCACAACCGCATGAGGTCGCCTTCCCGTTCGCGGGTCCGCAAGTCCGACCGGCTTGAGCGGGCCAAAGCGCAGCGTCTCACGCCCGCGCGAGTTCATCTCTTCCACCGGCATGCAACCGGAGAAGTAGGGAACCTCGTCGAACTCGTGACCGTGAAACTGATCGGCCGCGGCCAGTGCGTCGGAGAACGCGTTGTACTCGTCCTCCGTCATCGGGCAGTTGAGATAGGCGCCCTCGTCGTCGGCGCCGTCCATCGTCTCCTTGCCGTACCGCGATGCGGTGAAGACAACGGCTTCATCGATGGACTCGCGCGACACAACCGGCGCGATCGCGTCGTAGAACGCGAGCGCATCACTCCCGAGCCTCCGTCTGAGTGATTCGGCCAACAGATCGCCGGTCAGAGGTCCCGTGGCGATAACAGCCGGGCCAGCGGGCAGTTCGCCGATCTCGTCGCGCATCACCGTGATATTGGGATGCGCCAGAATACGCTCCGTCACCGCGGCCGCGAACACATCGCGATCTACCGCGAGCGCCGTGCCCGCTGCAACACGCGCGAGGTCGGCGCACTCGAGCACGAGACAGCCCAGCTCGCGCATCTCCGCCTTGATGGCGCCGTGCGCGGTGGACAGTTCCGTGCTCTTGAAGGTGTTGGAGCAGACCAGCTCCGCCAATCGGTCGGTGCGATGCGCCGGCGTCTGGCGCACCGGCCGCATCTCATGCAGCTCTACGCGATGTCCGCGTTGAGCAAGCTGCCACGCAGCCTCAGATCCGGCGAGGCCGCCACCAACCACGGTGACGACGTCGTCATGCAACGACGGCCTCCGCCGGCGGAGCAGCGGCCTCCCACTCATTCTGACACTTCATGCAGCGGCGGTATTCACCGCGAGCCTTGCTCGACTTCGCTTCGGCCCCGACGAACCCACACTCCGGACAGGTCTCCGCAACCGGCTTGTCCCACACCACGAAGTCGCACGCGGGATAGGTCGCGCAGCCGTAGAATGCCTTGCCACGTTTCTTGGACCGTCGCACCGCTACATCACCACCACACTTGGGGCACTTGACGCCCGTGGGCATCGAGCGAGTGCCGCGACATTTCGGGAATTTGCTACAACCCAGAAATTCACCGCTGCGGCCGGTTCGAACCACCATCGGCGCACCGCATTCATGACAGATCTCGTCCGTCGCACGCGCGACTTTCTTTTCACCGCGGAGCGGGCGGGTGAACTTGCATGTCTTGGGGTGGTTCTCGCACGCCATGAACGGGCCAAAGAATCCACCGCGCGGGACGAGCTTGCCGCCGCAATCAGGACACTTCTGCCCTTCGAATTCCGACAGGTCGTGCGCAGCGGCGATCAGCCCTTCGACGTCCGCATGCTTGACCTGCTCGGCGAACGGACCATAGAACGCGCTGAGCATCTCGTGCCAGTCGACGCTCCCGTCCTCCACCTTGTCGAGGTCGCTTTCCATGTTCGACGTGAACTGAACGTTGAATATGTCAGGCAGACTCTTCACCATCACGCGCTCAACCTGCTCTCCGAGGCCTGTCGGAAAGAAGCGACGTTGCTCCAGCAGTACGTAACGCCGCTCTGCAAGCGTCGAGATGATCGATGCGTATGTCGATGGACGACCAATGCCGAGTCGCTCCAGCTCCTTAACAAGGCTTGCTTCCGAAAATCGCGGAGGCGGCTCTGTAAAGTGCTGCGTGGGCTCGATGCGCTTGACCGGTATGTTCTCTCCTTCCGACATCGCCGGCAGTGCCTGCTCGTCTTCGAGCGCCTTGCCGTCGCCGGCTTCGCGTGCTTCCTGGTAGAGCGCCTGGTAGCCCGCGAATTTCATGACGCTTCCGGTCGCGCGGAACACGTACCGCCCGAGATCGAAGTTCACGGTCGTCGTATCGAACACGGCCGGCGCCATCTGCGACGCCATGAAGCGCTTCCACACCAGCTCGTAAAGCTTGAACTGGTCATCCTTCAGATAGCGTTTGATGGCATCCGGCCGACGCGTCGGATCGGTGGGACGTACGGCTTCGTGCGCGTCCTGGGTGTTCTTGCTCTTGCTGTCGCCGTATAGCTGCGGACCACCACGGGCGAGGAATTCCTCACCGAACAGCGTCCGCAGATAGTCGCGTGCCGCCGTCGCTGCCGACTCCGCGACACGTGTGGAATCGGTACGCATGTAGGTGATGAGACCAACCGCCCCCTCGGCGCCGATCTCGATGCCCTCGTACAGATCCTGCGCCAGTCGCATCGTGCGCTTGGAGCCGAAGCCGAGCCGCTTGGCCGCTTCCTGCTGCAGCGTGCTGGTCGTGAACGGCGCGTACGGGTTCTTGCGACGCTCGCGACGCTTGACCTCCGTTACTGGGAACGTCTTGAGGCCGCCGATGTCGTCGAGAATGCGCTGCGCTTCAGCCGCGTTGGATATCTCCGGCTTCTTCCCATCGACGTGGTGCAGCTTTGCCGTGAATTCCTGACGTTCCTTCTCCAGCAACGCCGCGATCGTCCAGTACTCTACAGGCTTGAATGCGCGAATCTCGCGCTCGCGCTCGACGATGAGTCGCAAAGCGACAGTCTGCACGCGCCCCGCGGATGCACCCTTCTTCACGGTCTTCCACAACATCGGGCTCGCCTTGTAACCGACCAGGCGGTCGAGCATGCGACGCGCGAGCTGCGCCTCGACCAGACGCTCGTTGATCTGTCCGGCGTTGTCGATCGCCGCGCGTACCGCATCACGCGTTATCTCGTGGAACAACACGCGTCTGATCGGCGCGCCACCCTTGCGCTGGATCTGCGACGCAACATGCCACGCGATCGCTTCGCCTTCGCGATCAGGGTCAGTCGCGAGATATATCTGGCTCGATTCCCTGGCGGCGGCCTTGAGCTCCGCGAGCGTCTTCTCCTTGCCCGGAATCGTGACGTACTCGGGCTCGAAGTTGTTTTCGACATCGATACCCATCTTCTTCACAGGAAGATCACGGATGTGACCGATCGTCGCGCGCACCTTGTACCCGCGCCCGAGGTACTTCCCGATAGTCTTGGCCTTGGCCGGCGACTCGACGATAACCAGGGCCTGTCCATTGCCGCTGCCATCCATCGAAACGTCGTCATCGTACACGACGGCCTGGGCCGCGGCAGTCTTGCGCACGCCCTTGCCGGCCGCCTTGCGAGCGGCCTTTCGGACCGGGGTCTTTGCCACAGTCTTCTTTTTTATTGTTCCGGCGCTCTTCGCCGCCGTCTTTCGAATTGCCATGATTTTACCATTGCCGGATCGCTCCGGATTCAATACGTAGTGAGTGCCTGCTGATTCTTTCAGTGCGTGGTGATCGGAGAAGCGTCGCCGCCCTCCGAGCTTCCGTCGCCCAGGACGAGCCGGAGGTCGGTCAACGCGACCCGCCCGTCGAAATGGGTGAGCACGCGCTCGATCACATGCTCGAGCTCCGTCGCGTCCAGTAGTCCCGACCGGCTGAGGCCGACCAGGTAGCCCCACGCTTCCGCCGTGAAGCGGCTGCGCTCGTGGGGTCCCAGGACGCGCATGGGGCGCGGTACGCTATAGCCGTCTATTCCTTCAGTCATTCCCGTTTTCGAAGTCTCGCTCGGCGGAAAGCACCAGCTCCACCACCGTGGCGATCACATTGGATCTTGCGGTATTGCCCGTCTCGACCGTCATCTCCGAACATCCCTCGTATGCCGCCTTGCGCGCATCGTAGATCGTGCGCATGGCCTCGTACGGGTCGCCGGATTTGAACAGTAACGGCCTTCGCCGGATTCCCCGTCCCATACGACGAACGGCTGTCTCCGGTGCCACTCTAAGGTATATGATACGTCCCGCGCGGAGCAAATGTGCCGTGGCTTCGCTATTGAGCACCCAGCCACCGCCCGGCGCAATCACCGATGGCGCCATACGGGCAACGGCCGCACTGGTCTCGGCTTCCGCCTTCCGAAAGACAGCCTCGCCGTCCTCCTCGAAGATCTTGCTTACTGTCTTACCGAACGCTCGTTCGATATGAGTGTCGAGATCGATGAAGCCGCGCTTGAGCCGAGCTGCTACGCCCCGGCCGACGGTGCTCTTGCCAACGCCGGGCAACCCGACGAGCACCACGTGCTTCACCTTCGCTTCAGCGGTCACCCAGCGTCATGCCCTGTCACGTGGCCACCGTCGCGCTCAGCCAGATACAGTAGATACCCGTCACGGTTCCGTCGGACCTCATTGAGGGAGTCGCCACCGAACTTTTCGAGCGCCGAGTCTGCCAGGATGAAGGCGGCCATAGCTTCCGCGATGACTCCCATGGCCGGGACTGCCGTGACGTCGCTCCGCTCGACCGTGGATGCGGCGCTCTCGCGCGTGGTCATTTCGACCGACCCAAGGGGCCGCATGAGCGTACTGATCGGCTTCATGGCTACGCGGAGCACGAGCGGCTCACCGGTGGTCATACCCCCTTCCAGCCCGCCGGCGTTATTGCTGCGCCGGCTCAGCCTTCCCCGAGTGATCGCATCTTCCGAAGGATCGATCTCATCATGAACGCGGGAGCCGTGCAGCCGAGCCGCCTGAAATCCCATGCCGATCTCGACCCCCTTCACGGCCGGAATGGACATGAGGGCAGCGGCTAGCCGCCCGTCGAGCTTGCGATCCCATGAAACGTGCGATCCAAGTCCGACGGGGAGGCCGGTCACTACCACCTCACAGATTCCACCCAGAGTGTCGCCGGATCGCTTGGCCTCGTCTATGAGGGCTATCATCCGTGATTCTGCGTCGCTGTCGAGCGTACGAAGTGGCGAGCTGTCGGCCGCAGCGTTGAGGTCGGCGGGCAGGTGCTCCGGTCGGCGCGCCACGACATCACCCAGTTCGACCAGGTGGCTCCCGATCGTCACGTCCAGTTGTTTCAGGAACGTGCGGCAGACGGCACCCGCCGCAACGCGCGCTGTGGTCTCGCGAGCAGAGGCGCGCTCGAGTATGTCTCGTGCGTCCGCGCGGTCGTATTTGAGCATTCCCGCGAGATCCGCGTGCCCGGGACGCGGGCGGGTGACAGCCCGCTTCCGGAGACCGGAATCCGCCGACTCATCCGGAAGCGGCGCCGGACTCATGATCTCCTGCCAGTTGCGCCAATCGTGGTTACGAATGAGCATCGCGATGGGTGATCCGAGCGTCTCGCCAGCTCGGACCCCGCTCAGGATCTCCGCACGGTCCGTTTCGATCTGCATTCTACGTCCGCGTCCATAACCGGCCTGACGACGTGCAAGCTGTGCGTCGACGTCTTCGACGAGTAACGGGATGCCAGCGGGCATTCCTTCGAGAATCGATACGAGCGCAGCGCCGTGCGACTCGCCAGCAGTAGTAAAGCGAAGCATTTGGGACAATAATAAACCCGGGCAGGGGCGGTCCGGCAAACGATTTCCATCCGGTGATGACAGAATACGGCGGTGCATCGGTCGAATGTGCCGGAGTGCCCGTGTCTCCGGCGTTGGGCGACGCTCGGCTTTATCACCAGGCGTAACGGTGGACGAACTGGCTCGAGGGAATCGGTAGCAGTGAGGCCAGTGGTGGGATTTGAATCAGCGGTGACGCCGGAGTACGTGACGGCACTGAAATCAGTTTGTAGCACTGGGATCAGCGGTGGGGCTGGAATCAGCTGTGACGCCGGAACCAGCGGCTGTAGCAGGTAGTGGCGCTGGGATCAGTAGTGGCGCTGGGATCCGTTTGCGACGCTGGAATCAATGGTGATACTGGGATGCGGAAGCACTGGAAGCAGCCTGTGGCACTGGAATCAGTAGTGAGAATGGAATCGGCGGTGGCACTGGAATCAGCGGTGGCACTGGAATCAGCGGTGGCACTGGAATCGGCGGTGGCACTGGAATCCGTTTGGGATGCTGGAATCAGTTGTGATAGTGGAATCCGGAGGAACCTGGAATCAGCTGAACCTCTGGGTGCAGTTGTTTTATGGAATGACAGGCACGGATGCATCCGTGCCCCACCTGCGCGAACATCTAGGCGGGAGTTTGGGTGTGTTAGACAGGCTAGGCTTAGCCGGTAAGTCGTCGCCACCGTGATATTCGATCGGTATGCGACCCTTCCATCCGCGTATACCTCTGCGCCGGCGATCATACGATTACGGGCAGCCAGGTTCGTATTTTGTCACGATGGTCACGGCCGAGCGCAGGCCGATTCTCGGTGCACTCACCGGGCGCGGTGTGAAGCTGACGCCGAGTGGTGAGATAGTCCGGCGATACTGGGACATGATCCCGGACCGTTTTCGGAGTGCGTCGGTTGACACGCTCGTCATCATGCCTGATCATGTCCATGCGATAGTTGTGTTTTCAATGGATGCGGATCGCCGGTATACCCTGAGCAATGTCGTCGGCTGGGTGAAGCAGCGTGCAGCTCGTGAAATCCGTGCGACCGGCCACCTGCACACCAGCGTCTGGCAGTCGAGCTTTCACGATCGCATCATCGATAATCCAGAATC